>NZ_JAILFV010000166.1 GCF_024697385.1 Anaerovibrio sp. | reverse complement strand
TTAAGAAGGGAACGAAGGAATGGAAACCAAAGGATGGATTTGAATTCGAAAAATACGTTTATTTCGTTTCGTTTCGAGAGGTTACAGATGCTTCCGCTAAGTCTAATGGTAACGTGAAAGGTCAAGCAAAAGCTCTTGCGCTTGAAGGACAAGTAAAACGGCAGACAAAAAAGCAGGTGGGAGATAATTTCGATTACACTCTTGGAGGAATGAAAAAAATTCAAAAACCTGAGTTTTTGGCGGATAAATTAACACAGTTTTCGTTGGACAAAGATGTTAAAGAGTATCTTTCACAAAGTGAAAAAAATAAAATTCGCGATGGGCAATATATAGGCGCATACAATGATTTAAAAGCACTCAAAGATGCGATGGATTGGTATTATGATGTACTTGAGGAGAAAACCAATTTTGACGAGGAAAAATGGGGAGAATATTTTTCGGAATCCCTAGTGGAAAAAAAACATCTTCTTCTCATGGCACAAGCAAAACTTATATCACTATATTTAATAGAACATCCAAACGAGACTACACAAGGCTATGATAAGGATGAAATGTATAGATTGTTATATGAATATGCCCATGATCGTATTCGAGACAATGAGAAAATGTCTGAGGGGGAACAGCTTTGTTATGCCGATAGTATCTGTTCAAATAGTTCGCTACCTATAGAACAACGCATGATAGTTGCAGAAATGTGTTTGGCCAGCTATTATTCTGATGGTTTGTCCGGGTATTTGAAAATAGCAGAAGAAGATGATGATGCAAAAAAAAGATTTTTCCATAAGAATAAATGCCTTGAACCTGCTAGAAAAAGCATTTTACGTATGATGTTTAATTTTCCTGAGGAGGTTTTTTTAGAGTTATTAGAGAAGTATGAAGATGTGGCGTATATTCTGTCATCTGCTTTATGGCATGAAAAAGACCAATCATTAAATAGAATAAAACATCATATCAAAAATAAATATATAGGGTGGAACACAACAAAAAAACAATTTTGTGAAAAGTTAGAAGATCTTCCACAAGATATCAAGAAAGTTGCAGAATCGTATAGGGTAAATTATCGCGATAATGGGGAAGCATTAAGCAAGTATCTTTTTGATATGGAGCAACAGCTTATTAAAGAACTTGATAAGCTGTTAAAATCTGTGTTGGATAATACTGATACAGAGTCGGCTATCGAGCAAAATGAAGTTCTTACAAATAATTATTCTAAATGTAATGAGATGCTTAAAACGATCAATAATAGTCCAACAAAATTTGGCTTTGAAGAAATAAAGCCCTTTATTGAAAGAATACAAGAAAATATGGTGAAATATCTTAATGAATTGTATCACAACAATAAACCGGAGATTAACGTTGAGCATTACAGCCTGATGGATAATAAGGCAACAGAAATTCTTTGTATATCAAACGCTGAAAGAAGGCTGCGCGCTGAGAATGTCAGCGTAATATCAAAGCCACATCGGGGAACAAGAGGTTTTGCAATCGACAAAAATAGGAAAGTTGATTATGAATCCAAGGTGTCGCCGGGTGAAACCAGCGAAATAAGTGTACCGATTCTTATAAAAGAACAGGATGTAAGCCAATTGGAATTAATAGTTAAGGTAACGTATGATTATCTTGACCATTTTGATCCTAGCCTAGGGAAGGGGATTTTAGCCTCACAAGCCGGTAAAAAAGATTTCCAAATTACCATAAAGTTGTCAGATGATGAGGATTTTATAGAAAAAAATCTGTATAAAGATTTTGCTGGCGGTAATGATATGTCCTGGGACGACAGGAAGATGTTTTTTGGTCGGGATGATATTATTAATGGACTTTATAATGAAATTATAAGGCCGGATGGTTCCATAAACAGTGGTAAAATGCTGGGATTTTATGGGCAGAAACGCTCGGGCAAAACATCAATTCTCAATTTTCTTAAACACAAGATTGAAGACGAGAATCCACAGGCTATTGTTAGTAAAGTTAATTTGCAGACTATGGGTTACGAAACTGCCGACCCTGAATATTTTATGAAGGAGTTACTATATAATATTTGTTATGATTTCAAGGAAAAAATTGAAGACAGTTCAAATGATGGAGACGAAGATATTTTCGATGAATTAAGGTATAAGTTGGCTGAAAATTCACTAATAATACCAGGTGAGGAATTACTAGAATCGCCATCAGCGAAAAGAAAGTTTATTAATTTCTTTAAGCGTTTAAAAAGATTAGTTGGCAAAAAATATCCGGTTATCGTAATGCTTGATGAATTCACATCGGTTTATTTTTACCTTGTAGAAAAGAGGATTCCGAGAGATTTCCTGAATCAATGGCGTTCTGTTGTAACCGAAGCAGGATTTTGCAATGTACTTGTAGGACAGGATTTTCTGCCGGAACTCTTGAATTCGGATATTGCAAAGCTGACTGATGGTAACGCAGTCAATGGACTTGCCACAACAGATTTGAGAGCGGTTTCTTATCTGGATGAGAATGAGGCTTATAAAATGATGGAGAATCCTATTCTTAAGCGAGACAAGCAGAGTCGCTTTCACGGTGAATTAGGCAAAGCAGCAAAAAAAATGATCTTTGAACTTACGGGCGGCAGTGCGTTCTATTTGATGAAGTTTATGAATGGGCTGGTGGATTATATGTGTGATAATGATAATGAGTACGTTACACCTAATCTGATTAAAAAAGTGGTTATCGATTATATTTTTGATAGTCAAGAACAGTATTTAAAAAAGGATGATTTTGATCCAATTTATAATCAATACAGCAGTAGTTTATCAGATAATTGGCGAGAGGAACTCAGTTCAGATGAAATAAACGGAAAGATGGATCTGGTTTATAGTATTTTCAGGGAGATTGCTCGAGCTTCTGATGATTATTCCGGCATTTGCAAACTTGAAGAAATCGATTGGAATAATAGGGAGGAACTGAATTATATTATTGACGTTTTGAAAAAAAGGTACATTTTAGTGGATGAGAATGGCAAGGATATTCCCAATAAGGAATTGAAGGGGTTACGCTTCAAGGTTAAAGTTGGTCTGTTTGTCAAGTATTTGAAACAATGTGAAATAAATAATTAATAAAATTTAAGTGAAATAACATGGAGGTGTTGTTTTGTGCATGAAGATGACTTTAGATTTGATGTGGGTGGCATTGTGACTAAAGAAAATGGTGAATCATATATAGATCAGCACGGTTATTTGACTGAGCTAACGGATGAAATATTAAAGCAAGTGTCCAAAGGGAAAAAGGTCATGCGTTCTATAATGGGACCAAACCGAATTGGTAAAACATCACTTGCCCGAGAATTAATAAGAAGATTTGATAATGAGGGTCACCATAATACATTGGTAATTCGTACTTCATTACAGGATGTCATAGATTCAGATAATGGTAATGGATTTTGGCCATTTTGGTTAGGTGAGGTTGTTGAGAGTATTTTTGATAATAAAAACGAAAATAATAGAATTGATTTCGAACAAATAAAAAGTGAAAATGAAAAAATATACTCCAAAATTATTAGTATAAGAGATTTTTTTGCTGATGAAAAAACAAAAGATGAACTATATGAAAAGAAGAAAATAGCAACGCGATCAAAGGCATGGAAACAATTACAGACGTTATTTGAAAAGCTACTTCAGTGCAAGCAAAATATTTTGCTTGTTATTGATGAATTTGACATGGCACAGGAAGTATTTGGAGGAGGGGGAGAATTTTTTAATAAACTAAGAGGGCTTCTGGATGGGGAACCTAATGCCCTTTCAGTAGTTACTATTTCACGGAGAAGTTTGCCATGTATTGAAGAAGATACCACTAAACATGGTTCTACATTGGCTGGTAAATTCCCGACTTTTAAGGTGTTTGGGTACGGAAACAGCGAATTAGATCTTTATTTTGATATTTTGGCAAATCATGGCTGCAAACTTAGCGATGAACAAAAGGAGAATGTTATATATTATTGTGGCCGTTCACCATATTATTTGGCCATTATGGGAAATGCCATTTTAACATGGAAGAAAAAATATGGTGATAGTTCTTTAAAGGATATGAACATAGATCAGTTGTTTCAGGAAAAGCAAACAGAGTATTACGAGTCTTTTAGGCGTGTAGTTGATGTTTTGCAGGAGGAACAACTGTATTGGCCAATGTTGCAGCTTTTTGTTGGTCCACAAATTGATTTGGATGAAGTATCAGAAAAGAAACTTCTAGGTTATGGGTACTGT
This sequence comes from Anaerovibrio sp., assembly GCF_024697385.1. Classification (GTDB taxonomy): domain Bacteria; phylum Bacillota; class Negativicutes; order Selenomonadales; family Selenomonadaceae; genus Anaerovibrio. Next base: position 5,576 of record NZ_JAILFV010000166.1, on the reverse strand, counting down.
ATAAGAAAAAATAATCTTAAATCTGACTCAAATGATGAATACAAGGACAAATATAACACCTATGAGGACGAATATGATTATCTTACAATCAGCAACAGCTTCATAGATTATTTGAAAATACAGAAGAAGAAAGATGTAGAAAATATTTTTTCAGAACTGACACAAGCAGAGCAACTGCTTCGTAATTGTGTGCGCAACCACATGGAAGCGAAGAATAGTGAAACTTGGAAAGATGAATTACATGATATCGTTATGAAGGATGCCAATGAAGACCGTCGGAAAAGATTGGAGCGGGATCTTAAACGTTACAATAGTATGCGGGAGGATGCCGGCAATCCTGATGGTACGGATGACAGTATCCTTAACGTGATTAATCTATCGGAGCTGGGTCAAGTTATTACCAGTGAGTGGGATGATTATAAAAAATATTTGCCGTCAAATATTAATCGTGACGAATTTACCAAAGGGATGACAATACTGAACAAGGTGAGAAATCCTGTGGCACATTGTAATGGGAGTATTGTTCCGCATGATGATATTTTGAAAGCAAAGGAGTTTTCCAAGCAAATATGCGAGGCGTTGCAGGATTAGAAAAGTGATGTGTTGGGGGCAGGGATTACATTGGGTAAAAAAGATAAATACCATCAGTTATTAACGCTTAATGCAAAAAAAATAGTTAATGATACATATTCGGTTCATACGGAACAGAACGGAATTATCACATTAGAATTTCGTTGCAATCTTATAGACGGGCTTGTGGGGAACCAAATAGTCCAGCACACAGACAATTTTGGAAGTAACGCGCTGTTTGATCAAATGCTTCAGGTCCTGCCCGAGAGTGATTCGCCATTAGATAAGAAAAGACTGCAGCAGCATATTGTTTTTTTAGATTTTGCTGAAATATTCAATACGGGTATGACAATTAACGCAGATGATAATAAAGAAATCCAGCGGGAGGCGGAAATTAGAAGTGATGCTGGGCTTGGCTACCGGCTTGAACAGTTGTTTTCCCATGGTATTATGCTGTCATTCGATGGTGATAAGTGGAAGCATTTTGTTCCATTTGATAAGAGTAACAGTATGGCAAGACAAAGCCGTATTTCCTTTGTTGATGCTGATATTAAGGAGCAGTTGGATAAAAGGCTTCTCTTGGACATGGATTTTTCCCAAATTCAGTTGATTCCGAGCAAATATTACGCTTACCGCGGTCTGTATATGAGTACTTCATGCCGTATTGAGCAGAGTGAGGAGTTTTGTCTGAACGAAGAAAGCGTAATTGTTTTGCCGGATAAGGATAATAATGAATACAAAATAAAGGAAAGATTTTTTACCGAAATCAAGGAAACAGGTGAGGGGCAGGAAAATCAGGAATTGAAGTTTGGCAATAGAAATCTGGAAATAGGCATGGAGTTTTTCGATGGAGAGGGGCTTCTGTGTCCGGAATATGCTGCATATATTAGTGATACATTGGAAACGGATTACGGCTTTGAAAAGCCATCTAATTCGTTCCAGATACGGATGCCCTTCACCAAAGGGATGCTGCACAAGGTGGATTATGTGAGATTTTTTTCTGAAATGGCAGGAAAGAAAACACCCCTTGAAATTAAGGATGTCTTTGGCATTTCCCGTGATATCAGAAAAGCTAAGATTTTGCTCACAAAAGGTATGTTTAAGTGCTTCAAATGGTTAAAGGAGTGGAGTAAAAAAGCAGGGATTGAAGACCCCATGCAATACTTCTTTGATAAGATGCAACAATATAGTCATACTTTGTATGTGACTGGGACCGATGCCAGATTGTCCAATTGGGGCAAGGTTAGGCTGAATTATCAGTTTTTAAGTACACTAGATATTACTCCTGATGATTTTACCTCTTTGATGTCAGGACATATTGACAAAATTAAGGCTATTGATGAGCTTTTCGCTGGAAATGAGGTGCAGGCAGGAGCGAAGAGCCTGCTCAGAGGGGGGAACAGTGAAAATCCAGATAAGAATAATTTTTCGGACGAGTCGGAAAAGCAAGCTGTAGAGCCGGATTTAGGGGAAAGAGAAAAATGTTTATGGGCATTGGGGAAAAATCCCGCATTTATCAATGACCCTAAAGTCAAGGAGATTCTTAAGAATATGCGACAAGCCAGCGCAAGAAATCTGTGCAGGGGCCAAATAGATGTATCTGGCGAGCAGCGCTATCTGTCGAGAGATCTCCTGCGATTGATGATGGATATCCTCTGGCAGGTGGGGAAAGATAATGAAGAGGTAAATGATTTATTGAAAGAAAACTGGCCTAAGTGGAGTAAAAAGTGTCTATACAGATCATCACGACATTTTTATATGCCAGAAGCCAAAGGACGGCTCAAGCTAAAAGCCGACAAATATTATGCTTTTTTCCGCAATCCGCATCTTTCCCGTCACGAACAGTGCATAATGCGACCTTTTGTCAATAGTAGTGTATATGATACATATTTTTCAGATTTGACCGGTGTGGTCATGGTATCGTATGAATCCCTAGTTCCGATGATCTTGGGTGGGGCAGATTTTGATGGTGATTTGGTGAAGATTGTTTCAGACCGTCGTATTGTAGAAGCAGTAATGCGTGGTGCCTATAATTACACAGGAAAAAAGAAAACAAAGGAATATAATCGGAAGGAGGACTTGCCAGCTATCAAAATTCCTTCTAGAAATGGTAAGGTTTGTAAAACACCGGGTACCATACCATTTGAAGTTATCTTAAACACGTTTTCCAATCAGATTGGTCAGATTTCTAATCTGGCTGTGAGAATTGCGGAAAAAGAATATGGCAGGCCGCCAGAGGAAGTTTATAAAAACAAGTGTGCAGAGTGTACCATTGTTACGGGAATGGAAATAGATGCGGCCAAGACAGGCGTCCATCCAACTAAAAATATTGAAGATCTGAAAAAGTTGGGGAAGGAAAAGAGCCTTTTCCTGGAAGCAAAAGATGCCATGAACAAGCTGGCCAGGGCGCAGAACTTCACTCCACATGTCAAGGAAGAAAAAGACGGCACATTATCCCTTTATAATGTTGATCCGCGTAAATTTAAGTATGCAAAGCCAATTTTGAAGAATGTCAATGTATGTTCTTGTGATGATGAGGTAGCGAATATTGAACGTCTTCCAGGTGCGTATCTGAATTATATAAGGGATTATTCTATTAGGCAGGAGGAGATAAAGGATAATAAGCGAGAAAAATCCTCTAGACAGAAGCCAATTTGCTTTATTTTTCAAAAGGATGAGCAGTGGGCTGATGCACTGGACAAAGAAAAGAAAAAAGAGGTTAAATTACTGATGGGTGCTTATCAAGAAATTCGTACCAGAGATTTTAACCTTAAGAAATTTAGACGTTTAAATAAGGAAAGCAGCTATTGGGGACATATATATAGGATTCTGCAAGTACAATATGACAGCTTTTACCAGTTGCTTCCATGCGGCATGGATGTTGAGCAGGCCTGTGCTCAAGTGTATATGACTATTAGTAATTTCTTGAAGGACAGTGATAGTATAGGGGCAGCCCTTGACCGCTTGGCAGAGAAAAAGTGGCATTTTACGCCTAAAGATAAGCGATATTTGAGGCTGAAGGAGATTTTGGGGGAAGGAATCGACGTGCCTGAAGCTGGCGTGGAATTGCTCTCCAATTTTAATAACAATGGTTTTATGCTGCTGTACTATCTGTTAAAAGAATTGCAAAACCGGGTTAATGAAAACATTGATATAGAAACCTATAAAAGCGATGTCGAAGGGTTAGAGGAAAAGGAGGATGAGAACAAATATATTACGGAATTTGAGGAGATATATTCGCGGCACTTAAAGCAAAACGTGGCATGGGCAGTTTGGCATGGAGACATAATCGGACGCTGTCGTGAGATATTGGAAGAAATATTGGGGCGCCGGGATATAGAAGAAGCCATAAAATATGTATGGGCTGGTCCACAAGCATACAGGAGAAATTTCTTTTGGAATGTTTTTACCAAGAACGAACTGGAAGCTAATATTCTTGCTGTAAATCCAGCTAATGTTTCTAAAAAGGAGGGCAAGGCAGATGTTGGATGAGCTTCAGGAATTTAAGCAATATACTGATGAGAATTTTGTTAATCTGAAAAAAGAAGAGTGCAGGCTAAAATATTCTACCTTTATCAAACATGATTTTTGCGGTTTGCCCCGGGCTATGACGGTAGTAGCAAGACAGTTTATTTTCCAAAATGCTGATCCCCCCCAGGAATTTAATGAGGAAGAAGTCCGTAAGCGGCTGAAAGAATGGTGTGAGAATTGGTTGCCCCAATATATTAGGTATGCTTTTTTGTCAAATGATTTGAAAGAACTTCGCAGTAATCTAAAAGATGAAGCATTGTTGGGTATCGTGAATAAGATAGATCCCGGAAGCGATTTGGGTGAATTGCTGTCTTTTAAAGGTAAATTGGAAGAGATGGCTGAACATAATGCTTTGGGTAAAGACGAAAAAACATTATTTAGCAAAATAAGATACTCGATTGAGGCACTGAATAAACTGCGTTCGACAACATTGGCGTTTGACAAAAGAATATTTAGTATTGAAGAGCAAGGTGCGAATGCCATCAAGAGGCAAGAAACAAATAAAAATGACTATCACAGGATAACGTACGATCGTATTATTGCCAATGCACTGGAGCAAGGACAACTGCACAGATATTATTTGGTGTGCAAATCAGATAAAGTTCCTTATAATCCGGATTCGGTAAAAAAATATACTACTGGAAAAAAAGAAAATGGCTTAAAGCTGTCGGATAGTGACAAAGACTTGCTTTTGAAATTTACCGCAGCTTATCTTTTGAAGATGAAGTCCTACCCGCCAGGTTATGCGCCGAAGTATATGGCAATACCAAGAATGGATATTGCCAATTGGATGAAAAAAAAGGACAAGCCTAGTAATTTTGAGTTGGAAAAGTACAAATTTGTGGAGTCACGTGAAGGGCTTTTTGATACAAGGACCGTGGGAAGTTCGGATAAGGATGGAATGAGCAATAAAGGAAATATTACAAAGACCTATATCCATCCTGATTGGGTGGACCAATTTTATATTGTTGATGAAAAAGATATTGATAATCCGGAACACCATGGCCGAATTTTTTTTAGTGATGCTATTGGAGAGATGCTATGTAGTAGAGAAAATAAAAGATATAATTGATATTAACAAAACTATTGACTGCATGGAGGCAGTATGATATCTTGTAGGTGTGTATAGCACATCTGTAATAGGTTGCATGGATGTAAGAAACATGTGATTGTTTCTTTGAGATGGCAACATTCGTTCTTGTAGGCGTTGCAGATGGGGCGTACGGCCGGAAGGCGTTTTATGCGAAGAGAGTCGATGATATCGGCTCTCTTGTTTTTTTGTTGGTTTTCCAATGGAAGAATAAGAAAAATTATACTAACCCAAAAAATAAATTGTAAGCGTCAAAGTTTAGGTTGTATTCCCAACAGCCCATCCTCGTGGGATAATAACACTAACAAATTAAAGTTTTGCCGAATTTCTTCGGGTTTCGGGAAAACTTCAAATTGGAGGTGTTTTCTTTGGCGGATAATTCGTT
>NZ_JAILFV010000150.1 GCF_024697385.1 Anaerovibrio sp. | reverse complement strand
GTATGCCAATAAGTATGCCAATAACTTTTGACAAAGTGTACACTACACACGGTATCGACAAATATATTTTCTTATGATATAGTGCCATTAACAGTCCGCTATGTAAATTAGAACGGGAAATTATGTTCCCGCGCACGGGAGGAATAAATTATGACCAAATCTAATGGATGCTTAATAGAAGAATTTATCCAGAACGAATATTGGGATGAAAACGATGTCAAGGTTATAAATGGGCTTCGTGACAAAATAGTAGGTATTTGTCACGAAAATCCAAGACTGGCAAAAGAAGGCATCTGCTTTTTGGTGTCTATGTCTAAAGATGATATGGTGAAAATGGAAGGTTATCAATGGGGGCTTGGGGAGAACGATATTGTAAAAAAGGAAGGTTATTACTGGGTGCCTCTTAATGATTCTATATGGAAAACAGTCAACAAAATACAGGACAGTTCATGGGCTCCTTGCGAAACATTCTCTTATGTTAACGAGGATGGGCACAAGATTAAAACATCGGTGGGAATCATTAGCGCTGTATGTGTTCAAGATAAGGTAGCTTTTGTAAATGTTACTGTGGCTTTCATTGAGCACATAATTGATGATGTACTATAAGGCATAGGAATTTCAAAAAAAGCAAGAAAACCATATAACGATTGATTTGTTCCCAGTAAAGACATATAATCAATGTATAAAAAGAGAGCGAACACCAAAATGATGGTAGCTCCTTGCTGTAAGTGGAAATAATATTTCGACTTATCAGTGTCGGAAGCACTGATGGTCACGCACCAACGAATTAACCGCCTGCCAGGGCGGTTTTTTCATTTCGTCGATACAGCCAAAGTGATTAGTAGGGAATTATATGACTGAGGATTTGGATTGCAATATGCTATTGATAGGCTTTATTGTGTCGAAATAGCAATTCGTCAAATCATCCAACCCGGAATGGTTTATGGTATAATAAAAAGGGTGAGTGGAATGGAAGAATTATACAATAGATTAGTTGCTTTTCCGGGTTCTTATTTTGGTTTTGTTATGGGGGTCATTACCTACGCAAAAACAAAACCTGAACGGGTAAATAAAATTATGGATTATCTTAAGTCGTCAGATAATCTTGACACAAGTGATGTCATTGAGTTTATTTCTGATCAGCCAGATTTTCATGAATTCTGTGCAAACAACAGGAAAGCAGTAGAAGAAATGGATAATTTTTCTTATGAGATACTAGATAACATAGGTGTAATATCATCTTCCCAGAAGGGGTGGACCAAAGAACTGAACCTGATTTCTTGGAACGGAAAGAGAGCCAAGTATGATATTCGGGAATGGTCGCCGAACCATGAGAAGATGGGGAAAGGAATTACTCTGTCCGGCGATGAGGTACTGACATTGCTGGAGGCACTGAAAAAAGTTGAGCCATATGCCAGGGAAGGTATAATATACGACCCGGATTGCCCGCCGATGACGGATGAGCAGTTGAAAAAGTTTAAGCCGGCGGGCTATTACCGTAATTATCACCAAAAAACGGTTTTTATAAAATCCTCTGGGAAGACTGGTACAGTCATTGATGTGACAAGAGACAATAAGGTATACACTATAGAATTGGATCCACCTGACAGTGGGACATCTGAAGTGACTAGAGACGAGTTTGAGTTATCGGATGAACGGGTTCCAAAGGTAAAAGAGGTGGAAAATGGTGAAACTGATTAAAGTTAGTCCGATTAGCGACACTGTTCTTGAGATTACTTATGAGAATGGTGAAGTTAGGCTTTTTGATATTACTCCGTATTTAAAGGGAAGTTGGATGGGAGAATTGGGTAACCCAGAGTACTTTAAGCAGGTAAGAATTGAGCAAGAATTTGGTGATACGGTAGTATGGCCAAATGGTCAGGACATTGCCCCACATGAATTATTGGAATTAAGTAGCATCGCTTAATTTAAAGCATATCGGGCCCATCAAAAAGGACGGAGGAATCCTCTATGAAATGTTTATCGTGCAAAAGTGACATGGTTCAGTCATTTACGGCTGATGTTACCGAAAGAAACGGCATGCTTATTATTATTAAGAATGTGCCTTGTTATAAATGCGCTGAATGCAACGAGGTCTTTTATACCGGTGATGTTTTAACCCAATTAGAACAGTTGCGAAAAAAAGCTGAAGAAGTGCTACCCGAACTTACAGTAATTGACTTTGACAAAGTTGCTTAATAAGTTGAACATTCCCCCCAATTCAGCGGGTTGTATTGGTATACATGCAGAATATAATGGAGACGAAGCTTTGTTGGATATACAAAAAGCATCTGTTATAAAAGGCTGTTTGCCATCAAAACAATTAAAACTTGTGCTTGCTTGGATAATAATGTACCAGGATGAACTGATGCAAAATTGGGAATTGGCAAAGTCTGGGCAAGAGCCAAACAGCATTCCGCCACTGGAAAGGAAGTGACTTAAAATGAAAGAATTGATGTTGGAAGTCATTCAAGCCGTTGCCGCTCCAGATTTTAAAGTCTATGCTTATTTTAATGATGGGACTATCCATTTATATGATGCGAAGCCTTTAATCATGAAATCTTCTAACACAGTTTTCGCTCCGTTGCAGGATGAAAGTGTTTTCAATAAAACACTGACTGTATTGAATAATACAGTTGCTTGGGATATTGTCGGAAATAGGAACGAGAGAAAGTGTATTGATATTGATCCATACACTATATATGAATCGGAAGAGATTAGTGACCCATTAGCAGAATAGTCAAAACATATAGAGCCCGTCAGTTTATTATACTGGCGGGTTTTATTATGCCCTGAATTCCCCCTGCGGGGACACGCATCACTCCCTGCGGGATTATGACCTCCATACTTCATTTGTGAATCCCAAAATTTATGCAGAAATACTCCGGACAGTGAATTAACCAAGTCAGTGCTCATTTAATAAGTTACCGGCTATTTCCGGTTTATCCTGACTGCAACCGATAAATCATCTGGATTTTTCCGTATCTGGCAATATATTAACAAATATGAGTGCAAATTCCGTGTTTTTTTAGTGAAACCATCGTTTTTCCCATTTTCATAAAACAGTATCATTTTCCGCCAAGGAGCCTGGTCATCGGCATAGGATTTCTTCTATCATCAGTTCCATATTTTGTCCACAAACAAGTCTGATGGGCCAAGGTCATATATTTTCACCAAATCCAGCAGCCTCGACACATTGCCTTTGACCTTCCCATTTTCAATATTAGCAACGGTAGCAGCACTTACTCCCAGTATATCAGCCACTTCCTGTAGCTTCATTCCTTTCAACCGTCTGGCAGTACGAAGTGCTGTAAAATCATAGACCAACATCTTACCCATGTTCTCCTTTCACCATAATCAAATCAGCTATAGACACTTCGTACAGGTGTGCTAGCTTTAACAACATGTCCATCTTGATATGGGACTTGCCATTCTCCCAACGCCAGACAGCTGTCGGACCTCTTCCTACAGCTTTTCCAACATCATTAAGGGATAAATGTTTTTCCCTGCGGGCCTGCCTAAGCCACCCTAGATTGATTTGTTCCATATTGCATTCCTCCAATCATAATTTTGGGCCTTTTTGCTTGCCGCTCATTTGTATATTACCTAAAATATCTTTCTTTAACGGGACCATATAAAAAAATATGCAATAATATGTTTCCAATCAGCAAAAAATGCCCGAGGGTATCAGGTGCCTTATGAGAAAACTGGTATTTCTAAAAATGAGCCCCCGGGGGTAGTTCCATCCGTAAATACTACAACAGTAGGTATTATTGGCAAAAAGGAACCGGCATATGACGGTTATCATGCTTATATAATGAATTCCAATCCCGTTGAGTGAGCTGGATGCAGTTTCGGTAAGTTTTGGTGACGCTTTTTTACTGAAATTATTGCTTCAGGTAGTTTTAGCGAATTTTCGAGGAATTTTGGCGATACTTTTCCCTGAAAATCCAATGAAATACATCCAAAAATTTACAAAATAGCGAATAATATCAGCAAATTGTGTAATAAAATGTAAATCCAGACTCGCAAAATCTCGCAAATTCTCCTCGAAAACGTCATCAAAATTTACTGAAAACAAAACATCAGGGTATTACCCCGTTCGCAATACAGTGAATGAAAAATCATCTCTTGACTTAGTATAATATTATCATTATACTAAGTGTGTAAAACGTTTTACGGGGGAGAAAAATCATGTCCGTGTCAGAAGCTCAAATGAGAGCTACCAGTAAATATAATGCCAAAATGTATGATCAAGTCATAATCAGAATTCCGGGCGGAAGCAAGGATCTTCTAAAGGAACTGGCCCAAATTTATGGGGATAGTCTGACGGCAATGTTCATGAAGGCTATATTTAAAATGGTTGAAAATGATCCTCCTGAGAATCTGTCGGACCATATAAAGGGGCAACTGGCACTCCTGAAAAAGGATGCCATGGCTCAAGCCGAACGAGGTAAAAAAATGCGGAATAAAGAACATGGCTATTTTAAATCCTTCACCACTCGGAGTTAAAAGCTTAATACTGATTTTTTATCCATCTCTGTCTACCAACTTATATGTGAGTTGGTATTAAGCTTTATATCACCCTTGCCGTCAATCTGGCACCTGAGGATTTAATTTTCCGCCCCCGACTCTTGTGATTATCTGGACACGATTCCGGGAACACTATCTTAATATTCTACAAGAGACTGTTCCCACCCGAAATGCCTATCAAGCCATATTTCACAAGATGTTAAGGTGAATTGTAAGTTCCCCCTTTTATGAACTTTTTTGGCTCACCTCCCCAAAAAAAATGAACCCTATCGGTACTATACAGATAGAGGCCCACGCAAAAACGGGTCTCGGAAAGGAAATTAATTATTTACAAGACAACCCTAAATAGTATGAGCTCAGATAACCTTACCGGCCATCGGCGTTTTACCGATGTGACCGAGTACGATATGTATGATGAAGAGAACCAGACATACACGGCCCTGTACGGCCTGCGGTTCTACCGCACGATGAGGCTGACTCAGGAAAACCACGAGATTCATCTCATTGACCTACTGGATGACAAAGCGGCCTGGTTCGCTTTTGGAAAGCTTAGCACACATCTCAACTCTTCAAACCAGATTGTTATTGATAAGGGATTATCCCGGTCCCATTGGAAATTGGCCAAGACACAGAAAGACCTGATGGCCATATGCGGAATCAATTCCAAAGGTACCTGGGGCAAGGTCAAATCCCTGTTTGACCAGCATGATGTAATTGCCAAATCTGAGATCTGTGGCCGAACCTCATACCTTTTAAACCCACTTTACTGCACTGCCGGAAATAAGCTCCCGCTTCAGCTAATAAATGCCTTTTGGCCGTCCATCAGGAAGCAGGTTCGGTCCACCCAGACCATTAGGGAACTGGATCATCTGCTTAGTGAGCTCAATAATCCGGCCAATGTCAACAAGATTGCGGATACCCAGGAAGAGGTTGAGGAGATCCTCAATGGCGATCTTACAGATGAAGCAATAGCCTTGGATAAAGATGTCATCTTTAGGCAGTATATCCTTCGCAATCAGACTCCCGTCATCTATCACGAATTCCACTTTAATAAAGATGGAAAAGACCGCACCTTTATCAAAGACGGCGAAAATGTCTATCACACGAATGAATTTTTCGCCGTCAATGTATTCACTGGTTCAAGCCGGAAGGCTGAGAATATTACGGCCATCCGCAGCATATTTTGCGATATCGATGCCGGTAAGGATGCTCAGGGGCACTACTTATCTATGGATGAAGTCCAGAAACGAAAAGCGGCCATGTGGGATATCATCCACACAGCATTACCGTGTCCAACCGCCATTGTGGATACCCGGAACGGCTTCCATGTATACTGGTCAATAGCTGAAGCAGACCAGAGCAATGTGGAGCGAGGGCGGAATTTGCTGAAAAAACTGGTATCCAGCATATCTATAGCCGATCAAGCGGTTTCTGATATACCAAGAATCTTGCGCAGACCTGGATCCAGGCATTTAAAAGCTGGGTTAGCCCCGTATGATGTAACCATTGCTGAGGCTACTCCAGTGGAATACACCATGGACCAGATTGAGCAGATCCTTGACAATACTGCTGAGAAGATTGCCGCTGCCTGTCAGGCCTACAGCGAGGCCTACCCAGATTATTATGCTCAGGCCAAGGCGGAATCCAAAGCCAAAAAGGTTGCCCACAATAAGGTTATACCAATGCCAAGGCGGAAAGCCATGGCCGTAAATGGTACCATTGCCTATTCAGAGGCGGTTGACTACATCAAGACCCATGTGGATATGAAGGAATATCTGACTTCACTCGGCTTTGAGTGCACTGGCACAAAATTCTGCTGCGTCCTGCCAGAGCATGATGACCACACAGGAGATGCGGTCATTTACACGGCTAATGGCGTGTCACAACCATATGATGTATACGTTTGCCATTGCACTGATAATCGGGGCTTAGACATAATAGGCCTTGTCCAGAAGATGTATGGATACAGTTTCGGGCAGGCTTTAAAAGAGCTCGCCAGATATTTGGATGTAAGAATTGTAAAAGATAATAATGTGGCCTAATTGCCGTTTTGTAAGAGATAAGATAAAAGCACCCCTCACGGGGTGTCTGAAAATGCCGATATATTTAATGTTTTTATGGAGGAATATAATTATGACCATCACTCAGATTACAACAGAACATGCAAAAAAATTAGACCGCTATGTACTTTCTTGTACTATCAAAAACGCGGATGCTTTCGTTTTAGGTAACTGTGACAGCCCAGAAATAACAGTAGTAGCCATATATAAGGATGGCAGTATCAGCATCATCCAGAACCAGCTTTTGGGTGGGATCGATAGCATCACGTCCGAAATCGTCTTTGAGGACGGAAATATTACCAATGTATTAAAAGCTTTGGATTGTCTGTCGCACCCACAGCCATGCGAAAATGAAAGTTTCCCCGCTTAATTCATTTTTGGGTTCGGAAGGTAATAAGCCGGGCCATCTTGGCCTGGCTCCCCTTAGCGGGGTATTTCCGATATATCGTGATGCCGCTTGCTGTCGCGGGAAAGGAGAATAATATGGTACATCTGAATTATAGAACCGTTGATGTAAAAATGCAGCCCAAACTGGCCGAGTACATTTTAGGCAAAAACTGCACTGGATATGATGAAAAAACGGACATGCTGGAAGATGGCAGTGAGCGCCTGAGCATGATCATCGAGGCAAAGTATGTCAACATATTCAAGACGCCAAATGAGCTTGTAACCGAAATAAGTGAGTATGAGTGTATTATCGGTCGCAAAGGCAGCGAAAAAATCGACATTTTGAAAAAAGAGATCTTAGTTGGTGAAGAAATCGAGCAAGAGTACATGTTTGAAGATGCTGCACAAAACATAGCGTCGGAAGACAGCAAAAAATCTAAATTGACGCTGGAGAAAAAGCGCCAAGCCATTGACAAGATGGGGCAAGCACTCGATATGGTTATGCGGCGCTACGTGGATGAAATAAAAAAAGGGGTAAAGGAGTGAAACATATGAAAGCAAAACTCATCGAAACTATAGATGCAACTAAGCAGCCCGAGCTAGCAAAAATAGCCATAGGAAAAACCCTGTCTCTGATAAGCCAAGAAGAGACTCCTAACGAAACAATCATGGTCATTTGGGCCACGTACAACGATGAGAATTATAAAGTTTTGGAGGTCGTACATTACACCATTTCTCATGGTCCCGAGCCGAAAGAACAGGTTACTGTGCTGGAAACAACACGAACAAGCATGGATAAAGTACGGGAAATTGAATCCTATGCCCGGGAAGTGGCCCAGAACATTTCGAGGGAATCCTCCTCTACGGAGGAGGCGCAGGCAAGGCTTGAGGATTATATGGATGAAATTCTGGAGCATATCAAGAATCCTACAGGGAAAATTAATTAAGGCAAGCAAAAGGCCGCTTTTAAAGGGGATAGCGGCCTTTTGAAAGGGGGTGATTGAATTTTGGTAGGAATTAAAACGTTCCGTCTGGGGAAATCAACCGTTTTTTGATTATAACTCTTTATAAAATAAAGGTCAACAAGGTAAATACAGTTATTTATCCCGTAAAGGCCTTATGCCCCTAATTAATTCCAGGGCAGCGTCCTTGGCAGCCCGCTTATATTTCAGCTTGCTTATGCCCTCATGGTTTTCCTTATAGGCATCATAATCTACCTGCAGCGAAATATTATCGTCGTTGCTGAAGGTATTGATAGCCGCCAAAATATCCTGGGTTTTAACGCACCATTCCTTGGCGAACTCCTTTATCCGCCTGGAAATGGTATCCTCGATATTGGTTTCAATTACCGTCATGGCATCAAGGCCCTTGTATTTCATAGGGTCTTTCTTTATGTCATCCCAGAACTTGCCAATGATATGGGCCAAAGCAGGGTTGCTCTCTCCCAGCTTTTCGATATGGCTGTCAATAACCTCGTCGGCAATCGGTTCAGCCACCAAATCATCCTCCGCAGGCATATAGGTCTGGATAAGGGAAACGATGTAGCGGTAATCAATGGTCACGCTGCCGAGATTCTCCAGCTCGTAGCCAACATCAATGGTTATGGCCGGCTGATCCGGCTTCGGCTTCTTCAGCTCCTCGATCACATTATGGTATTTGCCACTGTAATCATTAAGCTGCTGCTTGTCGATGCCGTAATCTGACAAGTCCCGGCCTTCCCATTCCTGATAAACCTGCAGTTCGCCGCTGAGTCTGTCCACCTTCTGGAAAGCCTTGGCAAATTTCTGCATGGAAGCCACATCACCATTAAGGTTTTCCACTTCCTGCGGAGTTGCGGCAATCTTCCTAAGCTCTTCCAATGCCTCTTTGAATTCCCGTTCAATTTCGGTGAAGGAAGGGGCACTTACTTCCTTGGTACCGCCATTGCTGTACAGTAAAAGAGCACCATCAACCGCAGTCTGGAACTGGGCTGACCGCTGGAAGATGACAATCATGCCATAGCGCTTGTTTTTGTCATAAATCCGATTGGTACGGGAGAAGGCCTGAATGATATTCTGCGGTGCCATAGGTGGCCTGTCCACGAACAGAATGGCACATGGGGGCGCATCAAAACCGGTCAGGAGCCGGTCCACTACAATAACAAGGTCCAGCTGTTCCTTCCGCTGCTTATACCGTCCCTTCTTGCGGGCCAGACGGTCATTAAGATTGGTATTGTAGGCAGCCAGACTGTCCAAGGCAAAATTGGTGCCGAACATTGCGTTGTAGTCCTTCAGGGCTTCCTTCATAGCCTGCTGATTTTCTATGGATTTTTCTTCATTCTCGGTAACGGTATAGGTTATGGCAATCTTCGGGAAATCCACACACTTTTCCTTGATAGAATCGGAAACATTGCCTCCGGCCACATATTCCTTGAACATCTTGTAATATTTCTGAGCAATATCAATACTCTGTACCGTAAGAATAGCCTCATAAGCCTCGCCCTGTGGTGCGTGGAGCCTAAACTTGCCAGCACATTTATTTACAATGTATTCAACTACTTCCTGTCGGTGTTCATCGGAGTCATAAATATCGTTGCCACTGCTTTTATAATAAGCTGACAGCACTTCCTGTTCCCGGACTACCCGGTCATGAACCTGTATGGCATCGTAGCTGCCCACTCCCAGCTTTTCTCCTACTGTGGCCAAGGTATCATCAGACAAAGAGTCACTGTAATCAATCTGGAAGCCCAGGACAGCCTTGTTCTGCAGAGCTTCCTTAATGGTATAGTTATGAAGGCAAGGGCCATACAATGCTTCGGTAGTACGGGCCAAATCTCCCTTACGCTGCCGCTTGTTTTCATCAAAGATCGGAGTACCGGTAAAGCCATACCAAAGCGCCCCGGCAAAGAATTTCTGTAATTCACGCTGGGTTTCAGGGGTAACGGTTCTATGGCATTCATCTACTACAAAGGCTATCCGCATACTGCGCAGACGCTTTGTGGTAGGGGAATCCTTCTTGGCCTCGTTATTGTACCGCTTCATAACAATCTGCATCTTCTGAATAGTGGTTACAATAACCATTCTGTCCTTGTTTTTCAGCTTCTGCAAGAGTTCATGGACATTATCTGTGTCATCAACATCAATAATGTCATTTTCCGCATAAGCCTTAAAGGACAAGGAAGTCTGCTGATCCAAATCCTTGCGATCAATGAGGAATATTGTCTTGTCTATACCAGGAATCAGAATAAGGTTCTTGGCCACGGTATAAGAGGTCAGTGTTTTGCCCGAACCGGTAGTATGCCATACGAACCCTGACTCCTGATTTGCGGACGCTCTCTTTACTGCCTCGATGGCATGTACCTGATAAGGGCGCAGCAATATCAGCTTGTGACGCTCGGAATCCACTACGCTGTAATGGCCTACCATCTCATGGGCTTCCGGAATACGGAGAACTTCCTTGGCAAACTCCAGATAATTCTCCACTGGTTCATTCTTCTTGTTTACCCATGAAGTGAGGAACTTCTCATTGAGATTGGAGCCGGTATCAGCGGCAATGTATCTGGTATTACTGCCATTACTTACCACAAACATCTGAACCAAGCCAAACAGCCCCCGGAACTTACCTTCAAGACTGTACTTTTTTATCTGTCTGAAGGCATCCATGTAAGGGTGGTCCTGATTCTTTAGTTCAATATGAATCATTGGCAGGCCGTTGATAAGGAGAGTCACATCAAAGCGACGTTCACGGTCTTCATCGTCCAGTTTTTCCGCTACATACTGATTAATTACCTCGTAGGAAGAACGGCCGCCGGCAATTTCCCGGTTACTAATAGCCATAAGATGAATGGAACCCTTGGCGGCATCTTCTCTCGTAAGAGGAATAACGGCCTCACCATTTTCCCCGGCAAGCCACAGAGCTGCCTTGTAAGGTGATTTGGCCACATCCAGCATAAACTGCTGAATCTGATTAAATTCCACATCAGTAATAGGCTCTCCATCGAGGGCACCGATATTATTTTGATTAAGTTTTTCCCGGAAATTGGCCCACAGACTGGCTTCATCAGTAATATCCCTGCGGTAAGTCCACTGGGATACATCCTCTGTCAGCTGTTTTATAAGGGCTTTTTCCATTGATGCTTCGCTCTGTGCCATAACTATTCCCTCGGAAACATATTCTGTAACATGAATTTCTTGATTTCTTTAAGGCTGTCTGACTTACGCTGATGAAGGGTGATAAGGTTGTCGAGATTGGAAAAATAGTCGCCAATCTTTTTCATTTCATCCCTTGATGGCACTGACACTATCTGCCCATCTAAATCACTCTTATTAAGGTTTCCTATTGCCCCATTTCCACCTGCAACATATACATTGATGAATCTTGTGTACCATTGTGAACTCATCAAAGCATTTAAAAATTCTGGCTCATCAGATGAAGCAAGTAACATAAAGCCACCATGAACCATAGAATTATCAGTAATATTACGGACTATAGCATGTTTACCAACCAATCTACTTGAACCATTTGCGGATGTAATAAGAATATCTCCATTTTTTACATACGGAATATTAACTGCATTCTCATCAACAAATACATCATCTTCATGTATTTCAAAAGTATCCTCATTTATGTTGGATGATCGCAAAACACGCTTACCATCACTAACAATATTATCAGGTTTATAGGTCAATCCCCTTCTCGTGATTGCAATATCTGAGTATTTCCGCTGTTCCCAATCTCCAGTAAATCCAGCAAAGCGGATTTCCGGCACCTTCTCCCCCTGCTTAGGGAACATCTTCTGCAGCATATACTTTTTGACTTGCTTTAGGCTGTCACACTTACGCTGGTGAAGGGTGATAAGGTTATCGAGATTTTTAAAAATCTTGGTGATTTTATGTTGTTCATTAGCATTTTGTGGCAATTCAATATACACATCTTTGATTTCTTTATTTTCAAGATGTCGCACCATTGTACCAACAACTTTTGTCTGTAAGTCCTTTTGATGATGATTTATTGCCAACGAAACAAATTCTGAATCATGTTTGTTTTTATTTTTACATTTTAAAATATTTATATCAAAACCTAGAATAACATTCGATTTTGTAATTACTGATGCTCTACCAATACCTTCTGGAGCTGTGCTGCATCTCGGAATTAGAATATCTCCTGTCTCGCTTAATTTGACATCATTATTTTTTATATTTGTACTTGATTTAACTTCATCAATAAACATTCCATAATCTGTAAATAATTGACCATAAAGAATACACTGGTATTTACCATCAGAAATTAAGTCTTCTCTACTTAGGCCTCTCCCTTTTTCAAAATCACATATATCCCCTAACTTCCGCTGTTCCCAAGAGTCAGTAAATCCTTTAAATCTTATCTTAGGTGTATTCATCCTTACACCTCCAAGGTTTTAATGAGTTTACTCATGGATTTCTCTATTTCCGGGGTGCTGAATGTCAGGTCATTAAGCATAGCTAATGGGTCATTATTTGCTTGCTGTATTTCTCTATCAATATTCTCCATATCAGTAGTTACAGCATCCAAGTCAATCTCAGGCTCTGGCTCACTGGTGTCCACATATCTAGGAATATTAAGGTTATAGTCGTTCTCCTTGATTTCCTCGAAGGTGGCCAGATGGGCAAACTTATCAATATCCTGTCTGCTCTTATAGGCATCTACAATCTTATCAATATGCTCAGAATCCATATAATTCTGGGCCTTTTCCTTACGGAACTCTTTGGAAGCATCAATAAACAATATGCTACGGTCAGTATTATCCTTCTTCAGAATAATTACACAGGTAGGAATGCCAGTGCTGAAGAAAATGCCCGCTGGAAGTCCAATAACAGCATAAATACTACCATTTTCCAGTAGATGTTTTCTGATGGTTCCTTCCGCTGTACCGCGGAACAAAACGCCGTGTGGCAGGATAATTCCCATGGTACCGTCATTCTTCAGATGATAGAAACCATGAAGCAGGAACGCAAAATCAGCCTTGGTCTTTGGCGCCAGCTTCTCATAACTCTGGAAACGAGGGTCAGTAAGGAACCCGGCAGCTGCACTCCAGTGCTGGGAATAAGGAGGATTCATTACCGTAGCATCATAATTTGTCGGTTCCTCGGTTGGCCAGTCATCCCCCAGAGTATCGCCATTTCTGAAATGCTGATGCTGGAACGGTACATTATGAAGGACCATGTTCATGCGGGCCAAGTTATAGGTAGTATGGGATAATTCCTGTCCGAAGAACTGGATACCATTTCTACAGTCCTCATTGATATAATTTCTGGCCTGTAAAAGAAGGGAACCAGAACCCATACAAGGGTCATACAGAGAAAAGCCCGGCTTATCCTCTCTGCCCATAGTTACAATACGGGTAATCAGTTCAGAAACTGACTGTGGCGTATAGAATTCCCCGGCCTTTTTACCGGAACCGGCGGCAAACTGCCCAATAAGGTATTCATAAGCATCACCCAGGGCATCCGCACCGTACTGAGTGAAATCTATATGGGCCAGCTCCTTCATCACATCAGAAAGCATGGTATTACGCTTTGCCGGGGTAGTGCCAAGGCTCTTGGAATCGATATCAAATTCCTCAAAGAGATCCTCATAAGGCTTCTGCCCACGAATTGGCTCGCCGCCCTGCTCTATATCACGCATGGCCTGACGCAGCTGGTCAGTGGTAAAGGTCTTATCGTTTATGGCCTTATACAAGGCGGTAAATGTGAATTCAGGTTTGATGGCAAAACCGTAGCTTTCTTCCAGCTCCTCTGCCAAATCATTCCATTCACCGCTGTTGCGGGCTTTTTCGTAAATCTCCTGAGCCTCATCCAGTGACTCCGGCTTGCGGTCTTCCAGCAAATCCACTACAGCATAGAGCTGACGGTCGGAAAGATACTTATAAAATACCAATCCTAACAAATAATCCTTATATTCATCCGCACTCATAGTACTGCGCATAACATTGGCTGCGCTCCACAGTGCCTGATTCAATTCCTGAGATGCCATATTTATATCCCCCATATCTAAAATAAATTACACATGGTAGGTATTCTATATTTTATAATTATATCCTGCTTTTACAGCAGTAATAAAGATGATAGAACGGACAAAATAAGCAATAACAAAAAATATTGAAAATATGAAAAATAGCCCTTGACCTTTTGACCTTTTATGTGGTAATATAACAATGAAAGCAAATTGCTTGGATATGAATTGAAAATTACAAAGCGGACTAAAGACAAAATGCCAGTGAGCGGCGAAAGAATTTTGCTCACAAACATTCCCTGTCTTGGTCCGCTTTTTTATATACATTTTTATATTTTATTTTCATAAGGAGATCATGCTATGACAACACAAAACAACAGAAAAACAACAGAAAACTTCAAGCCACAGTTCCTCAGTGCTTCCAAAGTAGCTCAGATCATGGGCGTTAGTCGGGGGCACATTTATGATCTGGTTAAGGCAAAAGAGATGCCGAGCTCCAAGCTGGGAAACAAAATCATCATTCCAATCGCTTATCTGGAAGAAACATACGGGGTGGCATTATGAGAAACGCAAACGGTGAGGGCAGCAAATACAAAACAAAATCGGGCCTTTTCTGCTATCGGGGCTATATCACGTTGCCTGACGGAACGCGGAAGAGAGTAGCCAGAAATTCCACGAAGTCTTTCAAGGACGCAAAGGAGAAGTGGCAAGCGTATGCCCAGGAAGTTCAGCGTAACATCCAGATTGCCAAAAACACCGACAAGCAGCTTAAGAATTGGATGGAAACATGGTTAGAACAATATGTTCGCACAGGTACCAAGCTGAAGACTTACCAGAACTACAGACAACTGCTTGTTACCCATGTTTTGCCAGTAATGGGGGAGCAGATACTGGATGACATTACCGCCGTTCAGTGGCAGCAACATTTCAGTAACCTGATAGATCAGGGATTATCACCTAACACAGTATGTAATATCAGAAGGAGATTGAGCACTATGTATAACGCAGCAATTAACACCGGAGCAGCAACCAGCAACCCAATCACTAAGACCAAGCCGCCCAAGGCTGTAAAGCCGGATTACAGGGTCTTAACTGCAGAGGAGACAAGAGAATTCATAAAATTAGCCGGTGAGGTCGATTCGGATTACTACAATCATATGATGCCCGTAGTTTATACGCTGGCAATCAAAACCGGCATGCGTAAGGGCGAAATGTTCGGCCTCATGTGGCAGGATATCGACCTTGAGCACCTCTCGATTCATCTGAGCCATAATCTCAGCAATGATGAAAGCAGCAAGCCATACATTGGCACGCTGAAAACTGATAGCTCCAACAGGATAATTATGATTGACGATAATGATGTAGCCATGCTTAGAGAGTGGCACGAATGGTTGGAGAAGCACAGAGAGGCCATGGGTGATGAGTACATCGGATGTGAATACGACGTTGTGTTTCCGTCTCTGAAAGGCACTTTAATGCGGTTTACCACCTTTGCCAGACGGCATTTCCGCCCGTTATGTGATAAAATGGGATTGCCGAAAAACTTCACGTTCCATAGCCTTAGACATACATGTGCCACCTTGCTCCTGCTGGCAGACCAGCACCCGAAAATC
>NZ_JAILFV010000116.1 GCF_024697385.1 Anaerovibrio sp. | reverse complement strand
GCAGCATGGAGATATAGTGGATAACCTGCTGAGATATGATGCTCTTACAGCTGATGGCGGGCAAAACAGGCCTGATTTCCTGAATTGGAATAATGAAAAATATCAGGAGCGGACAGCGGCTTTTTGGCGAGATAGACTGCCAAATGGTTATGGTGCCTCGGCGCTGATTGATGATTATCGTTTCACAAATTGGCGGGAGCTCAATAAAAAATATCATATTGAGGTATTCGATTTTTCAGTGGGAGATGAGGTTATTTTGGCCCGTAAACAGGCGTTGCTGTTTATTTACAGCAACCATGTGCTTGCAAGGGTAATCGAAGTTGATTCACTGAATTCAATAACCTAAGATATATAACGAGCTTTAAGATGTCCCCTTCCTCTTTAGGTGGGGGAAAACAAACTACAACAGCTGGCGAGCATATCTCCCAGCTCGTTGAAACGCTAATTGGAAGATTTTTCTTCTAAAGAAGAAACATTTGAACAATGGCGTTATAATGGGACATTAGAGGAGAAGGTATTGGACCTCCGCAATCAGATTATTGAGATAGACGAAAACACAGTAAAGCCTGAAAGGGAGGCCAAGAAGGTCCGGCATAAGCAGTTGCAGGCTGAATATGACCGTACTTATTCTGAGCGGGTAGCCAGGATGCAAGGTGATGATCCGTATTATGATGAGGAATATTATGCCGAAGGTCATTATGAAGAAGATTATGACGATGATGGCTATCGTGCGGATAGGCATGCAGACAAGCATGCGGGCAGACAACAGCGGGAAATGTCCTCTAATTCCTGGAGAATGAGATAGGGGAACAAAATGACGGATTTTAATGTAGAGACATATATTAAACACCTTTCCATGCAGGAGATGACCCAAAAATATCAGGATATAGAAAAGCACCTTGGATATTGCCAACATTGTCCAAGGTATGGGAAAATATGGTCATGTCCTCCTTTGGATATTGATGTCCAGGTGTTCCTGGACCGATATGATTGGATTTATCTTGTTTGTTCAAAAATCATTATTGACAGTGATATGGTTCAAAAGAAGGATACTCCGGAAAAGATAAGTGCTGTGGGCTGGGATATAATGTCTGCCGTCAAGCTGGATGTAGATGAGAAGCTACGGAAGCTGGAAGGTAAGAGTCCGGGCAGTCTTTCATTATCTGCTACGGCCTGCAATCTGTGTGATGAATGTACAAGACAGGATGGAGGCCTATGCCGATATCCGGAAAAATCTCGTTATGCCATTGATGCATTTGGCTTTTCTGTAGTGGATATTACCAAGGTATTATTTGGAATAGATATCCTGTGGAGCAGTGATCATCTGCCGGAATATTACACCTTGGTGCATGGTTTTTTGACTAAAGATGAAGTGCCGGATAATTTATGGCGTGGCATAAAAATGGGATAGGACTTTTTAAGGAAAGTGAAATATTTCAAATGGATTCAGTATATAATACTTTTTCAGAATATCTTATAAATCGATACGGGGAGAAGACTTATAAATTGCCCATTGCCCTGCCGGTGAGCTGTCCTAACAGGGATGGCACCAATGGTGTCAATGGCTGTACCTTTTGTGGTGAAATTGGTACGGGCTATGAAAACCTGCCGGCTACCATGACAATAACAGAGCAGATAGCGGCCAATAAAGCACATATTGTTCCCAAATACAAGGCAACAAAATTTATTCCCTATCTGCAGAATTTCAGCAATACATATCTGCCTCTAAATAAATTTGAGGCATATCTTTTGGAGGCTGTGGAGGCTGATGGGGTAGTGGCTGTTTATATAGCCACTAGACCTGACTGTATAAGGGATGATTATCTGGCTGTCATGAAAGATATTTCAGTAAAGAATGGCATAGACATATGTGTGGAGCTTGGACTTCAGACAGTGAATTATCACAGCCTAGATAAAATAAACAGAGGGCACAGCCTTGCTGAGTTTGTGGATGCCGTGCTGCGTGTCAAAAGATATGGGCTGTTGGTCTGCAGCCATCTGATTTTAAATCTTCCCTGGGATACTGATCGGGATGCCATTGAAGCTGCCCATATGATGTCTGCACTTCAGGTTGACCAGGTCAAGCTGCATGCACTTTATATAGTCAAGGGTACGGAAATGGCCAGACAATATGCGGCCGGTGAATTTCAGCTTATTGGGCGGGATGAATATCAAAAGCGTGTCATACTGTTTTTGAGGCATTTGTCCCCGGATATTGTCCTGCAGAGAATTATAGGCAGGGCGCCTGCAGAAAATACCCTTTTCAGCAACTGGGGCACCGGCTGGTTCAAAATAAGGGATGGAATAATAAGGCAGATGACAGAACAGGGAATCAGGCAGGGGGACTGCTGCAATTATCTCAATGGGCCTGCATTAAGAAAATTTACATAAAGGACAATGAAAAAAGCTCGGACTGCGTATATTAAGCAATCCGAGCTTTGTTATTGAGCTGATATTTATTGGCTTATTGAATTAATCCCTGCACTATAATTACAAAAAGCATAAT
>NZ_JAILFV010000098.1 GCF_024697385.1 Anaerovibrio sp. | reverse complement strand
CCAAAAATAAGGCCCTGCTTTCCATCGGATCCGCAATACTGGGTTTAAAAGCTGACGGGGAATACTACGATGAAAAAGGGATGTATATAGACTTTACGCCATCCCAAAAGAAACGTATACAAGAAGGCCTAACCCTGATTTGACAGCTACGACCGCGAGATTTGCCCCATCCGCGCTTTTATGTGGATATCATATATATATAAACTATCAAGTACGAAAATAAAAACGCTCTAAATAGGTGCTGACAATGGCAGATATCAAAATACACCCTAAAATAGAAACATGGTACCAGATACAGCTGGATAAGCTGCTTAAAAATTCCACATACGGACAACTTACCATGAAGCAGCAGAATTATTTATATTATCTAGTGCTTACCGGTAAACCTACAGAGGCCTGTAAGCGCGCCGGGTATGCTCTCAAGGACTGTAAACAACGGGCCTATAGGTTCAGACACAGCGCAAAAATTAACCGCGCTCATTGGGCATATATGGCATATTTGCACGGCTCATTAGATCCGGCGGATTACCCATAAAAAAATAAAAATACAATATATTATTACGATTCTATTACGATTTGGATAAATCAAAAACCTCTATCCCTTATGCTACAAGGGATAGAGGTTATTTTGATAAATTTTGTTATACAAATTATTATAACGCTTTAAATAAGAGTTTGAAAGAGGCTTATCTTCTGTCAGTGTTTTATCCAAAGGACACCGGCTTTTGGTAGAGTTAGCTGATAGACATAATTAGTATATTTATATCTTGTCCATATTTTTTTGCAAGAAAAAGAAGCCCCTTGGAGATTAGGGGCTTCCAGGAGAAGGAATGATAATGGGATAATAATCAGAGTATTTTGCTGATAATCAAATGGAGAGGTTTGACTACCAATACCCTGACCCATTTTAGAGGAAATTCCTCTATCATCATGATTATATGATATCAGCCAATTATTAAATTATAATTAAAAAAAGATTAACTTTTCATTTTTTTGTGCATTATATAAAATATATGTAAAACCAAAAGGAGAAAAAACATGTATATTTTAAGAATTTGTTTGGTGATATTGTTGATTTTTTGGCTTCTTACTGAATTCGGTCCTGAGGAAATATCCTCGATTACCGGGGGAATAGGCATATGCTTCGCAATTATGGTTTTGATTCTCTACAACAAAAAACATCATGAGCAGCACCAGAATGATGAGGAATACTGCGGTGAAGATGATAGCTATGATATGGAGAATAAAAAATAGCGATGTTAAGGATGTCCATCTCTTCTATAGGAGGGCAGTAACTTTAAAAAAAATATAGTAATCCGCAAAAAAAAATGCTATATTTAATCCAGTATTTTTTTATAACTCGGTGTAAGATGTCCCCTTCCTCTATAGGTGGGGGGACAAGCTTTAACAGTTGGTGAGCATATCTCCCACCTCGTTGAAACGCTAATTGGAAGATTTTTCTTTTTAAAAGAAAAATTTGAACAATGGCGTTATAAGCAAATGTTAAATTTTGTTCACAGAAAGGTTGTGTTAGTGAGACAATGGCAGAAAAAGGAATGAAAAGGGGATTAAAAAACCGTCATTTGCAGCTCATATCCTTGGGCGGTGTAATTGGCAGTGGATATTTCCTTGGGACGGGTTATGTTCTGGAAAAAGCAGGACCGGCAGCATTAGTATCATATTTATTGGGTGGTGCAATTGTATTATGTGTCATGCTTTGCTTGGCAGAACTGGCAGTAGCGGAGCCTATAGCAGGTTCATTTGTTACTTATGCCCGTAAGTATATAAATCCTACCTGGGCTTGTGGAGTCGGCTGGACATACTGGGTAACATGGGTTTCATATGTTCCTTCTGAGATGATAGCGGCGGGAATTATAATGAATAACTTTTTGCCCCAGGTAAGTCAGCTATGGTGGGCAATTCTTTTTTGTCTTTTGGTTACAGTGGTAAATCTTTTTCAGGTTAATAAATTTGGCGAGAGTGAATTTTGGCTGGCCATCATCAAGATAATTGCCCTTATTGCCTTCAGTGTTGTTGGCGGTATGATAGCTCTTGGCCTCATTGGTGATCAGGGATATCTGGGAACCACTCTCCTGATGGGAAGCGGTGGTTTCACACCTAATGGATATTGGGCCATAATCCTTACAATGACCATTATTCTGGTGAATTTTCAGGGAACTGAAATCATCGGCCTGGCAGCTGGTGAGTGTGAGGATCCGGAAAAGAGTATTCCCTTGGCCGTTCGTAATGTGACCTGGCGAATTATTGCACTGTATATTATTCCTATTTCTGTGCTGATATCAATCCTGCCCTGGGATCAGGCCGGCCTGGATGAAAGTGTCTTCGCTGTTGCCCTGTCCAACTATGGTTTGGATACATTTGCAGCCTTTTTCAGCTTTGTTGTTTTGACAGCAGCCCTTTCCTGTACTAATTCAGGAATTTATGGTACAAGCCGTGCCTTATATTCCTTGGCTTCCATCGGTATGGCACCGAAGTCATTGGCCAAGCTGAATAAAAATGGTATGCCGCAGAATTCGGTGTTTGTTACTATTGCTACCTGCTGGCTCATTATTATTTTATATAGCTTTGATGCCAGTGAGACGGCGTATACTTATCTTCTTTCCCTGTCCGGCTTTACAGGCGCTATTGCCTGGATTTCCATTTGCTGGAGTCAATATAATTTCAGGAAGAGACGGATGGTCAATAATACCGTTGATAAGCTGAGATATAAAACCCCGTTTTTCCCATTTGTTACCCTGTTTGGCATTTGGGCACAGGTTTTTTGTATAGTAGTTATTGCCTCAACCCCTGATTTGCAGGAGACAATTTATCTGGGAGCAATAAGCTTGATTATACCTATGATTTTTTATCGTATTGGTATGCAGAACAGAAAGAGAAAAAAGAGAAAGCGGCTGGCCAGAATATGACTGTTTTATGATGTTACTGATTATTTTTCTGGTTTCGCAAATATTTTTCATGTTGTTTCTATTCACCCCTGTGAGCCATTGATTCATGGGGGTTTAGTTGTATCGGGCTTTAATTGAAAAATAAATGTCAACATGATAAACTTATTTTTAGAGTTTTTGATTGCCATTTAATTAGGAGGAGTTATGATGGGGATTAAAAAATTAGTTGGCGTTATAGCCTTGGC
>NZ_JAILFV010000085.1 GCF_024697385.1 Anaerovibrio sp. | reverse complement strand
GGGTAGGTGGCTCGTCACCCAGATCACGGGTGGTGGCCCCCACAGCACATGCCAAAGTGATACCTACGGCTCCGGTATTGCGCTTCCATGTATGGGACAATACCTCGTCAAGGTCATGCTCATTGTAGATGGACCCGTCCTTATCAATGGAAAGGTGGTACTCATCAGTGTACATCTGACCATAGTGACCTGCTGTCCAGTGCAAATAAATTTTAGGCTCTCTGCCTACCGCCTGAGCCTGAGCCCAGATACTCTCCCGCGCATCGGTGGCCATCTGGGAAACCTCTGCCAAAGTTACTTTTCGCATTTCTTATCCTTCCTTTCATTATGAATTGGAAAAGGCGACTCTGCCTGGAGCCGCCCCTCAATCTGTTTAATGATTTCGTTGTCGATTAAGTGAAATTCTTTTGCCATTGCTATGAATTCCGCTGTTTTTTCGGCCACTAACGGCCAATGTAAACTGTCAATCATTTCCTTGTGTCCTTTTTGTGAGCTGCACTGCCGGCAACATTGCCGCCAATGTAACCTATCAAGCCGGAAGCTATACACATGGAAAGTTGTTCAGTCCCTCCGGTAAAAAGAGAAATAATTAAAGCTGCCACCAGCCCGATTGCCACGATGGTCTGAGTCAAATCAATTTTATAAAGTAATTTTAAAATCATAGTTTTGCCTCCAGATTTGCGATTTTTTCCTCTGCTATGCTCAGACGGATGTCAATTTTTGTCCTGCACTCAGCTTCGGCTTTTAAGTCCTGTTGAAGCATGGTAATTAAGTTTTTCAAGTCCTCAATCGCTTGAGAAAGCGGCTGGATTATCAGCCTGTGAAAAAAACCAAAAAGCGTAACGAAAAGGATTAACATCCCACCTGTAAAAACAATGTCCATTTCGCACCCCCTAAATTTTCCCGATAGTCCACACCCTTATGCGACAAGGCAGTTTTGTCTGGCCGGTTCCTTCAGCCCTTCCAAAAGGGTCACCTTGGTGCGACGAAGAATTAAATATAATCTTTGAAGAACCAGTTTGAACAACGATTTTATCATTGTCTAGCTGGTTTGCACTTACGCCGGAACCATAATCGCTAGGTGTTACAAATTGACCGACGACGCCCCAGTGGCCGTTATACTTAAGCTCCGGAGCGCACATCACATAGTACCCAGGGAAAGGGTTGTCCATGACAAAACGCTGATTTATAGTCACTTCAGCTGGCGCATTAGCGGTGCCTCCGTTTGGGTAAATGTAAGTGAATTTTGTACCCCCGCCAGCAGCATCAAGCCCGTCAAGTTTCTTCTTATCGGCAGCACTCATAAAACCCGCTGCGCTCTGTGTGGCTGCGGAATGAGAATGTGAAGAATCTGCTTTGGCGTTTAGCTTCGTATTAACCTCACTCTCCGTATAGTACCTATCATCATGAGTATGTGACGATGCTGCCTTACCTGCCAAGGCAGAATTCACTACTTTATTTTGAACGGCGTTGGTACTTGTGGATGATAAAGAAGAATCCACTGTTGCATGAGAAGTAAGATACTGTGAGTGAGTGTGGGAGGAATTTGCCTTACCGCTTAACTTGTTATCAACTTCACTCTCTGTATAGTACCTGTCATCGTGGGTATGGCTGGACGGGGTAAAGGTACTTGGTTTATTTGATATGCCGGCCCACGGGGTTACATCTGCTGCTGAAGCATGACCTACGGACATATTAGCGTAAGTACCATTTGGGACGGCATACCCAGAAAGCTTATTTTCAACTTCAGTCGAGGTATAGTAATTTTTCAGGTACTCAGAAATGTAGGCCATCCCGCCCATCTCATCCCAGGCGGTACCATCCCATGCGTAATTTACGCCAGTATCCAGAACATTGTAGAAGTCGCCAATCTTGTTATAAAGACTAGGGAGTTGTGCGGCTGTTTCTACGGAACCTTTATATACCATAGCACTTGTTAGTTTGTTATTTATATCTGTTTTAGTATAAGCATCTGTAATTCCATACCCTTCAAGTGTTGTGGCTTTATCCGCTTTACCACTTACATCTTGATGTTCCGTGAGATACTGGCTGTGGCTGTGCGTAGCGGGATTGAATTCGGTAGGAATATTGGCCAAGTCAGTATAACTGCCGGTTCGGGCAACTGTTTTTATTTCAGCATTATCAACTTTACTATTCAGAATAGCCCTTAATACCTTATCATTAGACAACATCTGCCTGATGATAAGATTGAAAACAGCAGCTATTGCCGGATCATTAGAAATCAGTTGTGGAAAATCCTCCGAATAAGGAAAATCATTTCCTATTGACTCGACCGGTCTTTCCATACCATTTACGCTCCCAGGTAACACCGCTGCGATTATTGCATT
>NZ_JAILFV010000038.1 GCF_024697385.1 Anaerovibrio sp. | reverse complement strand
TCCCCACGACAATCCACATAAAGGCATACTCACCTACAAAGGATATGACACGCATAAAGGGAGTAAGCCATTCAGCAACTATATTGTGTTGAACAGCAAATATTATCATATGGTCACAATTAACAATCCAGTCCATTATATACTCCTCAAAATAAAATTCCTTTTTATTAAAGCACAAACGCACTGAAAATATCAACCTGATTTTAAAAAAATAGCTTAAAATATAAATATATCACACAAAAATCCCCCCTCCTTTATGGTCATCTATCGGCCACAATTAAAATAATGCAAACAAAAAAGTGACCTATACAGATCACTTTTTCATGCAATATCAAATTTAATCAATCAGAACCTTCTGCCACCTGCCTGGCATCTGTATACATCACCGGTCACTGCATCTACATTCAGGTTATATTTTACATTTCCGGATTCACAGAGCACATGGTATACAGGATGAAAACCTGGTCTCTCTACCTTATTATTTTCCTCCTGGGCTGTTTGACCTTCTGCCAGCTTCTGAACAGAAGCTTCAGGCATTGCTGCCACATTATCCCTGTTCATGATATTTCTCCTTTGAGGTCTGTCATTGGATGGAGTTTCACCCTGAAAACGCTGTCCAAAAGGTCTGCCTGAAAAGTCTTCCCCCTGTCTGTAGCCATTATTATAACAACCATAACCATCTCTTGGTCCTCTGCGCCTGTCATCATCACAATATCCATCCCTATTGCCTTCACCACAATATGGTCCATGGCCATAACCTCTGCCGTGACCATGCCGCGGTACAAACATTCCATCAGAGCCGTCTGTGAGGAATACCTCATCAAAGGAAATATTACTTTCATCAACACCCATGGTCTCAGCAGCAATAGAACGAACCTGGGCTTTGTCAATCAGCTCAACATTATTCTTTTCTGCCTGGGTCTCAACTATTCTTGTTTTTGCTTCAGCCACCCGATGAAAATCAGCTATTCGCTGATTGTGATTGTACCAGCTAAAACCACCTGCAGCTACGGCACATACCAAAAGACCTGCACCGATTTTCTTAAAATTCAGCTTAGATAAAAAACTGCCTGAAGCTGCGTTTACATTGTTTACATTATCCTTGTTATCCATAAAAAATTCCTCCTTAATTGCGTCAGTGTTTATTGCTCCTCTTGAGTACAATGAAAGTATATTATTTAAAATTAAACATTCTATAAACTGGATATTAACCTTTTCAAAAAAATACTTTCCATGTTTTTATACTTTTGTAAGATTAATAGGTTATAATGTATAAAAATCGAAATACTGAAAGAAGGCTTGCCTATGCGAATACGGGATTTTTCAGTACGCAAACGGTTATTTATTGCAAATTTTATGATGGTCTTTATCCCCTTTTGTGTGTTACTTATAATCGGCAGCAGCTTTATTTTAGGAATGCGCCTAATGGGTGGCTCAGACCAGGATAAGGTGAGCTCAATATGGCCGGAAAAGGGGCCTGCTCCTTCCATACAATTTGCCATCAGCTCTCTAAAAGTAAATATTGAGCACAAATCAGAACAATATGGCCGAGGTATGGGAAGGCATCACAGACGAATGATGATGCAGGGACCTCCTGACATGAATCTAGAAAAAGACCTGAATGTCCTGGAACAGCAGGGCATACAAAGTGTGGTTACCCAGGATGGCAATATAATCTATGTTTCTCCTGGTGCGGATTCCAATACATTAATGAATACAGTAAACCAATACAGCAACAATGCACCCATAATGCTTTGGGATGATGATATGTTCGTTTTCAGCTATCAGTCAACTGATAAAAGGACCAACATATATTCATACGGCAAAACGCCTTTCCTCACCAGAGGTGAACCCCCTGAACCAAATCCATACCGTGACTGGGATGACATTATTCTCATAGTGATTATAGTTTCCATAATATTTATTATAGTATTAGGATTGTATATTTCCAGATTGCTTTCCCGTCAAATTCTCGAACCTCTTTCTGCCCTTAGGGAAGCTTCTGCGGAAATAAGGCGTGGCAACCTTGACAAACCCATAAGCATAGAGGCACAGGATGAATTTGGAGATGCCTGCCGGGATTTTGAAGAGATGCGGATAGAATTAAAAGAAGCCCGTCGTCAGCAGGAAAAATACGAACAAAACCGCAAGGAACTAATTGCCGGTATATCCCATGATCTTTCCACCCCACTTACAGCCCTAAAAGGGTATGCCAGCGGTATTCTTGATGGAATCGCCAACACCCCGGAAAAACAGCGTCACTATGTTGAAATGATTCTCCAGGGGGCCTCAACCATGGAAAAACTGGTATCAAGCCTTTTCCTATTTTCCAAGCTGGACCTGGGCAGGATTCCATTTAACATGGAAACAGTGGCATTGTGTGACTATTTTACAGATTTTTACAATGAGCAGCAACCTTTTTTGGCTGAAAAAAATTTATATCTCTCCCTTGAACTGGCATTGCCTGATGATGACCACGGATTAGTGTATATCGACAGGATGCAATTTCAGCGCATAATCGACAATCTGCTGACCAATAGCATTAAGTACGCAAAGGATAATTCCGTAAAAGTCAGAATATGCCTTTCCCACCAGGAACAGAATCTGCGCATTGAGTTCAGGGACAATGGACAGGGCGTTGATACTGAAGATTTGCCAAAGCTGTTTGACAGCTTTTATCGGACCGATCCTGCCCGAAGCAATGTATCAAAGGGAAGCGGTCTGGGACTTGCCATTACAAAACAGCTTATTCTTGGCATGAAGGGACAAATATGGGCCGAGAACAATTCTGACGGTGGACTCACCATAATCATCCTGCTCCCAAGGATTAACACCACCACAAAGGAGGCAACACCATGAAAAAAATACTTATTATAGAGGATGATAGCAGTATCTCAGAACTGGAAAGGGATTATCTGGAGGCCAGTGATTTTGATGTTACCATTGAAGGCAACGGTGCTATAGGACTTGAAAAAGCCTTAAACGAAGCCTTTGATTTACTGGTTCTTGATGTGATGCTGCCCGGAAAGGATGGTTTTCAGATATGCCGTGAAATCCGACAAGCAAAAGAAATCCCCATCCTTATGGTTTCAGCCCGTCATGAAGATATAGATAAAATCCGTGCCCTCGGTCTGGGAGCAGATGACTATATTATCAAGCCATTCAGCCCCAGTGAACTGGTTGCCAGAGTAAAAGCCCATCTCGCAAGATATGAGCGTCTCACAAACACTGCTCCAGCTACCAAGATAAAATCCATTCAGGCAGGTGAGCTTGAAATCCAGCCTGAAACTCACAGAGTATTTCGCAGTGGCAAGGAACTCATCCTCACCAACAAGGAATTTGAATTACTGCTTTTCTTTGCAGAAAATCCCGGCATTGTATTCAGCAAGGACAGGCTTTTTGACCAGCTATGGGGCCTTGATGCCATGGGTGATACAGCTACAGTTATGGTCCATATAAATCGTCTCCGTGAAAAGATTGAACCTGTACCGTCTGAACCTAAGTACATTGAAACAGTCTGGGGAGCCGGCTATCGTTTTTCCGGAAAATAGCTTGATACCAATGTCTTTATTTTTGACTTTCACCCTCTCCCCCTGCTGCCTCCACTAAAAACAACATCCATAAAAACCGGATTCCCTCCGGCAAAGCAAAAGCGGTTATGCTGCACTGACATACAGGCTGCATAACCGCTTTTTAAAGTAAAAATCCAGCTTATTTGTTATTCACATTATTTACTACAATCCCGCTAAGGGCGAATAATGCCAGGGCATTTGGAATGACCATCAGATTGTTGAACATGTCCGTAAGCTCCCATACCAGATCATTGGAAAGACAGGAACCAAGGAAAACAAAGATGATGGCAATCAGGGAAAACACCTTTACTGCTGCCTTGCCAAAGAGATACTCAACATTGATTTTGGCAAAGAGATTCCAGCTGAGAATTGTAGAAAAGGCAAAGAAAAGAAGACTGACAGCAATAAATGCACTGCCGATACCTGCTCCAAAGAGACTGCCAAAAGCCAGCTGGGCCATATTTGTCTTGGAAACACCCTCAACCGCACCATGAGCCAAAATACCATCACCGGTATACAGTGTGGTAATAACTACCAAGGCAGTCATGGTCAATACCACAAAGGTATCTACAAATACACCTACCATGGCAACAACACCCTGATCATGAGGCTTCTTTACATTTGCCAGTGCATGGGCATGTGGTGTGGAACCCATACCTGCCTCATTGGAGAACAGGCCGCGCTTTACACCCTGACTGATAGCAGTCTTTATGGCAATACCCCAGCTTCCGCCGATGATAGCTTCAGGATTAAAGGCATAAAAGAAAATTAATGATATAGCTTCAGGTACACGCTGATAATTGGCCAACAAGATTATTAAACCACCCAACAGATAGAAAATAGCCATGATTGGCACCAGCTTCTCCGTAATCTTTGCAATACGGGTTGTGCCGCCAATAAATACGAAGCCTGCCAAAAGGGCGATGATAAAACCTACACTCCAGGCAGGAATACCAAAAGCGGCACTGCTTGTTTCACCTATGGAATTGGATTGTACCATACAGCCCATAAAGCCCAAGGCAAGCGTAATTGCCACAGCAAAGAATACGGCCAGGACCTTGCCAAAATATCCCGGAAAAGCACGATGAATATAATAAACCGGGCCACCAAGGATAGTACCATCTTCCTTGACTAAACGTGTTTCCTGTGCCAATACTGCCTCGGCATAATTTGTAGCCATACCAAAGAAGGCAATGATCCACATCCAAAAAATTGCCCCTGGACCACCTGTGAGGATTGCACCGGAAGCACCTACAACATTACCTGTACCAACCTGGGCTGCCACAGCAGTGGCCAATGCCTGGAAGGAACTCATCCCCCCCTGGCTGGTTTCACCATGAAGTGAAAAGTTGCCGAAAAACCTTCTGAAGCCCTCACCTATACAGCGAATCTGCACAAAGCGTGTCCGCAGTGTATAGAACAGCCCCAGTCCAATTAACAGAAAACACAGTATGTAATCTGATAAATAAGTATTAACCATCTGTACCATTGATAATAAGTCCATTAGTCTAGCCTCCAAAAATAAAAAGAGTATCATCCGAAGACGATACTCCAAATCACGACAAAACAAAAACATATACTGAACTTAACTATCAGTACACACATTGCCACTGTCTTTTTGCCTGAGAGATTCGGCATAAATGCCTTGCACCTTCGGCACCCAACTCAATGGGATTCTCCAGAGTATCCTCCATCACCAGTCTGATATTTCATTCTGATGACTTCCTCGGATTGATGTATACAATACGGCTAATATACTATAGTTTAATGTTCATGTCAAGTGTATATTTGTATTTTTGTAATAAAAATTAAACCTAATTAATAAATACTGTTAAAAAGCTTAGGCATTTCTATATGATTGTATTGCATCATACATCCTGTCCATTCCTTTTTTCAGGACAGACTGAGGCATGGCCAAGTTCAGACGGATATAGCCCCTGGCATTGCCAACAAATAAATCATCCCCGCCTTCCAGAAGCACTCCTGCCTTATAGGCAAAGAACTCTGACATATTATCAATACCAGGCAGACATTTCCCCATATCAACCCACGCCAGATAAGTAGCCTCAGGAATCTTGAACACAGCCTCCGGCAGCTTTTCATCAAGGAACTTTTTCACATAGTCAAAATTACCGTCAAGGTATTGCTTTAACTCACCCAGCCATTCGCCACAGGAATCATATGCCGCCTTGTGGGCAGCAATTGACAATGGATTCAGCATGCCGGCATTTTTGTCCCGGGCATTAAAATCACCCCTGAGCCTTTCATCCCTGATAATTATATTTGAAAACATCAGACCGGCCATATTAAAGGTCTTGCTGGCTGACATACAGGTAATCAGCTTTTTGTAATCAGGCATTACCTTTCCCATAGGAATATGCTTTATTCCACTGCGCAGGATATCGCAATGAATTTCATCTGAAATGATCCAAAGGTCATTTTTCCTTACAATATCCGCCACCTGTTTTAATTCAGCCTCACTCCAGACACGACCTGAAGGATTGTGGGGATTACACCACAGCAGAAGCTTCACCTGGGGATCGGCAGCCATTTTCTCAAGATTGTCAAAATCAATCTTAAAATCATTATTTTCCTTAAACAGCGGAGCATCCAAAAACTGCACTTTATTGTATTCAGCCGCATGCTTGAAATAACCATATGCCGGAGTATTTATGATGAGCTTTTCATCCTTGGCTACCAGGAGCTCCAGCAGCTGATACAGGGCAGGAATTACACCGGT
This sequence comes from Anaerovibrio sp., assembly GCF_024697385.1. Classification (GTDB taxonomy): domain Bacteria; phylum Bacillota; class Negativicutes; order Selenomonadales; family Selenomonadaceae; genus Anaerovibrio. Next base: position 6,760 of record NZ_JAILFV010000038.1, on the reverse strand, counting down.
GGAAAATGCCAGCTCCTCCTTGGGAAATCCCCAGTCATACATTTTTCTGCACCAAGCTGAAAATGAATTATAATAATCATCATTAAACATCATGGTATAACCAAATATCCTGCGGTCCAGACGATTTTTCACAGCATCAATGATTGGCTGTGGAGTGGCAAACTCCATATCCGCCACCCACATTCTGACAAACTCATCATCCTTATATGGAAATTTCTTTTCCGGACCGGCATGGAAAATATATCCCCTGAAGCCATCCGTATTAAGGGCATTGGTATTAGTCCTGTCCACAATCTCATCAAAATTAAATTTCATACTATATCCCCCCTAATTATCATAATCATTAATGAATTACAATTGTGGAAATTATTTCTGGACCATTTCCTTTAAATCCACAAATGTCATGTTTTCTGCAGGGATTTTCATACGACAGCAGATATTGTACTTGTATTCATCATCAATTTCAGGATGGGAAAAGAAAAATCCCGGCACTACATTTGCCCCACCAAAAAAAAGCTGTTCCATGCTGGTCTGCGTCGCCTTTGCATAGCTCTCCAGGCGTGTCCAGCCGTCAACAGTCATATTATGCTGATCAAGGTATTCAGCCTGTTCCTTGGTATTTTTTTCTACATCACAGCCAATCTCACAGCCAAAGGGGCCATCAGCAACTGACAGGGCACACATTGCCCTGTCTTCGGAATAAGCCAGACTGAAATCCATTTCCGGGTGATCCTCAAAAAAAGGTTTACCATGCTTATTGTATTTTAAAATCATATCATCGGCCCTGAAACCGGCGGCCCTAAGGGCATGACTCAACAATACACTGGCTGCCAGGGCAGATCTTTTATCTTCAACCGACTCTTTCGAATCTATAACCTTCCGTCTATATACCGGTACCTGAGAATAAAGGACATCAAACAACCCATCATCCTTCAGCAATGCCGAGTCAGCTATATAGACACGGGCATCAATGTTCAATACTTTATCTGACATTACAAAAGGCCTCTTCCTATCTGGTTCTCTTCTTTATATAGCAGAAAAGAGTATTATTAGTTTCACCATAACCATCCGACGGCACCAGCTCCATCTTTACCGCCCTATATCTTCCATTAATTTTCCGTTTATAGGAAAAACTATAACATTTCTTCCCTGACGCAAAAAATTCACGAATAACCTGATGATTAAATCCGTTAATGAATTTATCCACATCATCGGGATGAATGTAACCACTGCGTACATATGATTCTACCAAGTCAGAAGCCTTTGGAGGCCGCTTTAGGTCTTCACCCATTTTTTCATCCATATGAACTATCTGGTAGCTGTCATCAAGGACATTAACCTTAATGACCTTATAGTACATGACACCCAAGGCATCCCTGGCACTGTTCATGCCACGACGGTCTACCCCCTTTTGGGAATAATATTCCTCCTTGCTTTTGTACATCTTTTTATCTGCCAATTTTGCCATTTCATAGATAGTTTTTCCATGACATTCTTCCTTGGTAACATATCCATAGGAAATAGATATTTTGTCAACAAGAGACCCGTGCCATTCCTTGACAAGATGCTCCAGGTGATTGATTAATCCTGACCTGTTTTCAGGAGAAACATATATAATGGCCGCATATTCATCTCCACCCAGCCTAAATATTTTGCCGTGCTGCTTAAAGGCGTTCCGAAGGCAATCTGCCACTCCGCACAAAAGCTCATCACCGGCTGCATGACCCAGGGTATCATTAACCACCTTCAGTCCATTCACATCAATTGAAAACAGCACCAGATTATTTGGAATACCCCCATTTACATACTCCAACAGATTTTCATTAAACATTTTTCTGTTATAAAGCTTTGTCAGCTCATCAACATATGAATTGTAAATCAGCTGGTTCTCCCGTTCTTTTTCATAGGAAATATCCCTTAAGGCAAAAATAACCTGTGTAAAATTGCCTGTATCACTTACTTCTACTGGGAAAAAAACTGATTCCAGCCAACCGGTATACGGCCCCTCAAAGGACTTGGTAATAAATTTTTTCCCCTTCAGCCTCTTTTTGAGAGTCGTGAAATCGGTAAATTCATTTACCTCCTTTGTATACTCCGGCTTGACCAATAGTCTGCACATGTCCCTGATAGCTATGTGTATATTGCCAACTTCTCCCATGATATCATGCACATAGTCGGAATCACAGTACACTTCCCTATATACTTCACTTTCCAGGTCACAATAATATATATACTTATAAAATTGCGACATGGAATGTATTATTTTCAGCTTATATTCCAGGTCCTCTGCCTGTTTTTGGGCAGAATACAAGGATTTGGTCAGGGAATGAAGCCGCATTTTTTCAATATCGGTAACATCGGTGCACATTACAGTAGCCAAAACATGTCCTGTAATATCATCCCGCTCAAGAATATACATCAGCCTGTAATGTCTTCCATTATCCGGCTTGTAAAAACTGGACTCAACATAGTTCTGCCCTTCCGCAAAGGCAGTCAGTAATCCATCGCAGGTAATGTTTTTTATGGACATTCCCACCATAAACATAATATCTGCATACCCACACTCCACAAAGCGATTAATCACTTCATCAAAGCTGCATGGTACCTGCAGGCCAAACTGCTTCATATAGTTATTGCCGAATTTATCAACAATATCATCTTTTACAACCCTGGTAGAAACATCAAATTTAAAATAAAACAATGCCTCGTTTATGAAAGTATCCATTAACTGCTTGACTAAATTCATAAAACCGGTCCTTTCAAAAATTTAAAAACCATCATCTACGTTCATATTCTAGCTATTATGCTTTTTTCCTGCATCTATAAAAAAGAAATACAACTATAACTCGGTGTAAGATGTCCCCTTCCTCTATAGGTGGGGGACAAGCTTTAACAGGTGGTGAGCATATCTCCCACCTCGTTGAAACGCTAATTGGAAGATTTTCTTTTTAAAAGAAAAATTTGAACAATGGCGTTATAATTCATTTTCCGACCTATGAACTAAAAATCAGATAAAGTCATCCCCTGAAGCAGGATTATCTTCTCTCAAAGCATGCACAGGATTTACTGTAATAAAAATCCGGAAAAAATCCATGTATTGGCCTGGCCAGCTTGGATTTTCCCCGGCATCACATATCAATTAAATTGCTCCATTAACAATAAAGTTGCACAGAACCCTCTCTGCTGCCAATCTCAGGCAGCTGCCTTTTCAGCCTCTTTTTGAATGCTCACCGTCAGCCCCTCTGGCTTTTTCCCACTTAGCTATAAGCAACAGCTTTTTTGCACGGGTCAGCCGTTTAATATGCCATTCACGGCTCATAGCAGCATTTTTATCGTCACATTCCTCAAGATAAACCAGTTCCACAGGAGTCCTTCCCCTGGTATACTTACTGGCCTTGCCACTGTTATGAGCCGCCAGACGGTGCTTAATATCTGTTGTATATCCTGTATAGAGGGTATCATCCGCACATCTTACAATATACGCAAAGGCTTTCATTTATTCAGCAGCCTTGATTTTCACACTGTTCATTACCACATCATGCAGTGGACGGTCCTGGGCCCCTGTCTTGACATGGCCTATTTCCCTGACTACCTCCATTCCCTTTACAACCTTGCCAAATACAGCATGATGTCCATCAAGCCATGGCGTTTCAGCCAAGGTAATAAAGAACTGGGAGCCACCTGTATTAGGACCGGCATTGGCCATGGAAAGAATTCCTTCACTGTTGTGACGGAGATCCTTGTGGAACTCATCCTTTATGGTATACCCAGGGCCACCCATGCCGGTACCGGTTGGATCGCCACCCTGAATCATAAAGCCATCAATAATACGATGGAAAATAATACCATCATAAAAGCCATCCTCAGCCAGCTTTATAAAATTGCCGGTGGTAACAGGTGCCTTGTCCTCAAAAAGCTCCACCTCAAAGGTTCCCATGTTGGTATCAAATACTGCAATACGATTTGCCATCTTGTCATTCTCTCCTTTTGTCTTGTCTGATGCCATACAACCACTGGTCATAACCACAACCAGCAGCATGGCAAAAATTAATATTTTTTTCATAATTTGCCTCCTCACAGGACAATATTATTTTTTATCTAAAACTGCAAAGCCATAGTCCAGCATGCTTACAGCTTCAGAAAACCTGCTCTCCATGGAATCAGAATGGAGAAGTATCACCAGGACCTCCCTGTCCTGGCGTTTGGCCGCCGCAGCCAGGCAACCACCGGCCGCTCTGGTCCATCCTGTTTTTATACCTGTACAACCCTCATAATCATACACCAATTCATTGGTATTTTCGCAAAAAAGCTGCTCACCCTCAGGATATATGCTGTTGACATACAGGCTCTGTGATGACACAATCCTTCTGAAAAGGTCCTTGTGCATGGCATAGCGGGCAATTTTTGCCATATCCCTGGCAGTTGTATAGTGGTTCAAATCCGAAAGGCCATGAGGATTTACAAAATGAGTATTCATGGCACCTATACTCAATGCCTTTTTATTCATCATCTCAGCGAAATTTCGTTCGCTGCCTCCAACAGCTTCAGCCAAGGCCGCTGCGGCGACATTATCGGAAATCAGCATCATCTGTGTTAGCAAATCAAACTGACGCACCACCTGTCCGGTATATGCATAGGACCCATAGGGGGTATTGCCGGCGGTGTGGCTTATAGTGACCTCCCTGTCATTATTGTTATCCTCCAACACCATGACAGCAGTCATTATCTTGGTCAAGCTGGCAGGATACTCCCGTTTGTCAGGATTTTTTTCATATAATACCTTTCCCGTATTATTGTCAATTAACATAACGGCATCTGCCGTTACCCTTGGAATAGTATTTTTTGCCTCTGTGACACCCAAAAAAGCTGTAAGGCAGGCAAATATACATACCAGGGTCAAAACACTCCGTTTAATCTCAAAAACCTCTTTTCTGCATACCACAACTCCTATCAGGAGGGCAGCATGCCATAATTAAACCTCTTCTCAGGCTTTTTTTCAGCCTCATTATCACCCATAATAAGCAATACATCATCATCCTCAGGATCAAGGGAAGTATATGTCCAGCTTAGAAGATAGTATTTCTCAGTCTCAAGTTCAAGCATCATTTTATTTTTCCTGTTTGCAGGATTGTAAAAAATATAATAAATGCTTCCATTCAGCTGCTTATGCTCTGCGTTTCCAAAAGCCTTGGTAATACCACTCCTGGTAGCTCCGTAGGTCACATTATGAGGCCCTATGTAATGCTTGCTTTTGCAGAACATCTCCACCACCTTTTTGTCGGAAGCAGAAACATATATTTTCTGATCAGCAGAATAAGTATATCTGATAACAGGAACCCCACGATGAAACATTTCCGTGTCAAAATCAGGCTCCCCCAGTATTGCTTTCATCTGTTCCACACTATCACCAAGGTGAAGTCCCTTAAAGGAAAAATCCTCAGGCTGGGCTGCAAGAGCCACAGTGGAAAATATCATTATCAGCATTGAGAGCAAAGCCGTTGCTCCAAGCCTCAGCTTCATCATAAACAGCACCTCATTTCACCAAGGATGTACCCTTATCCACAACCATATCTACCCATTCCTCATGAAAGCCGGTATCCATCAGTACCTCCTCAACACTGGATAAACGATGTTGTTCCAGGAACATCCGGACCTTTTCCTGCTCCACCTTTTGCCTGATATAAAAATCCTCACCGACAGTATCATCAGCCGGGAAGGCAACTGTATATTCATGGTATTCCTTATCAGACATTGATTCAGGAAGGCTTGATGAATGGGCCGCCCAGACTTCCCAGGCAGGAGTCTGTTTTTCGAGCAAGGAAAGAGCTTCGGACACAAGCGGTTCAATCTGATTTCTGTATTCACCCAAAGCCTTCTCAATCTCATCTGTATCCTGAAGAATAACAGCGCATATAAGATTTCTGAGCTGTTCATGGGTAGACAGGTCAAATTTCAGCAAATCCCCGGATTCCTTGATTCCTTCCAGCCAATTCGACAGGGCATCTGTCATCAGCTTCTTGCCCTTGGCAGCCATAAGCTCATCACACATATGCAGCCTGTGGCACAGATTATAAATTTTCTGGCCGGCATCCTCAGAAGACATCAGATGCTTTTCGGCACATTTACTGCACATGGCAATGGTATGATATGTAAACTCCTTTTCAGCAAGCTCACTATTGGCAGGAAAATCAATACCTAGTTCATCATAAATTCCCTTTTGAGCCTCAATACGGCTTTTGGAAAAGTAAGTTATACCATCATTATCATTTTTGAACCTGACAGTGAACCTTTCACCGCACTTTGGACAATGATACATTTTATCAACCAATCTGACTCCAACATACATGGCATCATTAGGCTTAAAAAATCCATATGGCATATCCTCAATAAAAGCATAATTATAAACCCGTAATAGGTTATCGGTAATTCTTGTCATATCAATATCCGGCATTACTACACCTCTACTGTAAAATTTACTTAATCATTATAACGCCATTGTTCAAATTTTTCTACTTTAGAAGAAAAATCTTCCAATTAGCGTTTCAACGAGCTGGGAGATATGCTCGCCAGCTGTTGTAGTTTGTTTTCCCCCACCTAAAGAGGAAGGGGACATCTTAAAGCTCGTTATAACGCCATTATACAAATTTTGCCACAGGCAAAATCTTTACAAAGAGGTTTGAAGCAGAAGATATTGAATATAAATAATTGGAAGTCATTTTCTGACTGCCATAAATTTTTAATATACTATTTTCTGTATCTA
>NZ_JAILFV010000026.1 GCF_024697385.1 Anaerovibrio sp. | reverse complement strand
GCCACTTTGCGCCCTTCATTTTTTAGGTACTTTGATATAGTGGTGGCAGAAAAGGTATTGCCAATATTGGCAGTAACGTAAGCGAGGATACGTTCCAGCAGGTCTACGTCGCGAATTTTTTTACGGCGAATGATATCCTTTAGTTCGACGGCGTTATACAAATCGCGGAGGTATTGCTTGACAGGTTCAGCTTGATATTGCAAGTTACCAAGGTAAGGCATACCACCCCAATGCATATATTGTTGGAAACATTCGGCGGTCGTCAGATTCGGTTGGAGATCGCGCATGGCATTGTAAAATTCCTGAAAGGATAGCGGATACATAACAAATTCTACATAACGTCCTGCCAGATAAGTTGCCAGCTCCCCGGATAGGAGCTTTGAATTTGAGCCAGTTATGTATATATCGCAGTCCAGGTCAACGCGGAAGGAATTGATGGCTTTTTCCCAATGCTTAACTTCTTGTACCTCATCAAGGAAGATATAGACTTTGTCCTTAATGGCTTTTGCCTTTTCCATGACATCATGGTGTAAGGCTTCGGCAGTACATAGGTGGGATAACGTCAAGGATTCGAAATTATAGGTAAGCATGGATGTGGCAGGGACACCTTTTTCCTGCAGCTCTTGCTGGATAATCTCCAGCATAACGGATTTACCACAACGACGGATGCCGGTGATGACTTTTACCAGATCCTGATTCATAAATGGACGGATTTTTTTCAGGTATAGATCGCGTTTTATCATATAAACACCTTCTTATAAGATATAATGTATAAATATAACACATATTAAATTCTAACAGTTATACCTGATAAAATCAATAAATATATTGTGATTACAAGATATATCTTATTTGACACTCCCTATGCCTGAAGGCTGGGGGGACGCCGCATTCGATAAGGCGGAGGAAGCACGAAGACGAAAATATCCCGTTGTTTATGGTGGACCAGGCAGACAGGCTTATGGGGCTGGCATTACATGAGTAAAATTATAAAACTTTTTCAAAACAGCCAAAGCTGCCTACCCGGTGTTAAAATGGAATAAGATCCGCTGAGTCCAGTGTTTTTCCCTTTTTCCGACTGAAACCACAGGCAGGGATGGTCAAATAGGGCTATGAATCTGTCCCATGAACTTTCGCCCTATCCTTATCGCCCATGCACACCATGGACATCGGCGTGCCAATGGCTGGCTATGCACTCGACAAGAGGGACCATGCATGGAGAAGACCAGAGGGCATTGAACAGATTGTTGGTGGAGTTTATGCGCTAGTAAAAAAAATTATTTTTTTAGCAGGAGATTCCTATTACTTTGTAGTATTAGTCCTTATGATACCGTAAGAATGTGTTATGTTTACTGGTTACTAAGGAATGATTACTATGTGGGATATGGAAGTAGCTTGTTTTATGAAAGTACATAATATCACTATGAGTGTACATGGGGGGGGGACACTCTAAGAAGTCTGTCCAATATTATAACAAGTGATTACGTCCGCTTCTGTTCAGCAGAAAGTGGGCACATGCGCAATGCGCGTATGTGCTAACTTTTGCTGAGCAGAGGCGGACGTTTTTTATTGTGTATTTTGGGAGGGTTGGTAATGAAGAAAGTGCAGGGCTTGAGTAAAGCGGAGGTGGAGGCATCGCGGCAGAAGTATGGGGATAATGTGATTCCTGACTCGGAGCCGACTACCTTTTGGGATGAGTTCAAAGAGACCTTCAATGATCCTATGATTCGAATTTTGCTGGTCATTGTGGTCATCATGCTCATTATGTATTCTTTGGGACATGCTCAAATTTATGAACCTCTAGGAACGATTGTTGCTGTGCTCATCGTGGCTTTTGTTACTGCGAAAACTGGTGTAGCCAGTGACACCAAATATCGGGAGCTGAAGGAAAGCACTAAGAAAGACACTTGTAAGGTCTATCGTGATGGTAAAATCTGCAATCTGGAAATGGATGAAGTGGTAGTCGGTGATATGGTACTGCTGCAATCCGGGGATAAAATTCCAGCAGATGGCGTATTGGATGACGGTGATTTGAGGGTAAACAATTCGGCTCTTAATGGTGAAGTGGAGGAATGCAAGAAGTTTGCGGCAACAGAAACGTTTGATTTTCCGGAGACAATTACCGGAGAGGATTTAACAGGAAAACATTTATTGTTCCGGGGAACGGTTGTTTTTGATGGGGAAGGTGTGCTCTCAGTTCGTAAGGTTGGCCTGGCAACCATGATGGGCAGGATGGCTGC
>NZ_JAILFV010000199.1 GCF_024697385.1 Anaerovibrio sp. | reverse complement strand
TCCCTGTATCTGATAGGATATCTTCGGGAGTTTTTGGCGTCGGGGAAGCTTTGATATTTCTTTGTGAGGTATTGTTGTGCAGACAGTTTATCCGAGTTTTTATAAAGATTTTATATGCAAGGCGGAAAAGTGTGGTCATTCTTGTTGCCGTGGCTGGGAAATAGATATTGATGATGCCTCCATGGAGAAGTATCAGTCAATGGATGGTCAGCTGGGGCTTGACCTGATGGTTTATACTACCTGTGAGAATGGGGTATCAAAATTCATACTCAATAGTGATGACCAATGCCCTTTTTTGCTCCGGAATGGCTTGTGCAGGCTTATAATTGAAGGCGGTGAGGATCTGCTTTGCAATATTTGTGCCTCCCATCCTAGATTTTATACTGTTGCAGGTGATTTTGAGCTGGCGGGGACGGGGCTCAGCTGTGAGAAAACCTGTGAATTGCTCCTGGCAGATGATGAGCCACTGATGTTCTTTCTTGAGGGCAGTGGGGAGAAAATGGACTTTTATCAGCTCATTGACCGTTTAGGTTTTAAAATGTTAAAGAATGAGATGCTGTTTGTGCCGGGGCTGACCAGACTGGAGGCCTGCAATGTGCTGGACACCATGGCCCGCACTGAGCCTATTGATGATAAATGGGTGACGGATATAAATAATTACAGGGAATATCTCATAATGAACCCTGATATCCTAAAACGATACAGGGAGCAGGTTGATGATGGTATCCTTCAGAAAATATACCAGTATATTGTTTATCGCCAGCTGACCAAGCTGACGGAGGCCACCACCGAGGACCTGTTGATATATGCTGACTGCTCAATGGAGTATATTTTTATTGCTGCGGCAATTTCAGGAGATCTCCATGAGGCTGTACGCCGTTGGTCTGAGCAGATAGAATACTGTACTGAAAATGTGGATATGCTGCTTTTGGGCTGATGCTATTTTTGGGCCCAATATAGGGTAGAAATCCTGCCTGTCTTTTTTGTATAATAGTGTAGATATTTTTGTTTTCTGATTAAGGGAGGCGGTCAGGTTGTCAATTGAAATAATTCAGGGGTTGCTTATTCCTTTTGTGGGTACCAGCCTGGGGGCTGCCTGTGTTTTCTTCATGAAAAATCAGATAAACCCAATGGTTCAGAGGGGGCTTTTGGGCTTTGCTGCCGGTATAATGGTAGCGGCATCGGTATGGAGCCTTTTGATACCTGCCATGGAGCAGGCGGTTTCCGGTTGGGGTGAAATGATGAGCTTTATCCCTGCAGTGACAGGCTTTTGGGGCGGAATCATCTTTTTGCTTCTGCTGGACCATTTCATACCTCATCAGCATATGAACAGCGATGAGACCGAAGGTATCTGCTGTAATATATCCCATTCCTTAAAATTAGTTTTGGCAGTGGTACTGCACAATATTCCTGAAGGAATGGCTGTTGGCGTGGTTTATGCCAGCTGGTATATGGGTGCTGCAGATATTACCCTTGGGGCAGCTGTGGCCTTGGCAGTGGGCATTGCCATCCAAAACTTTCCGGAGGGGGCCATTATTTCCATGCCACTTCGGGCGGACGGGTTGTCCAAGGGGAAAGCCTTCCTTTATGGGGTGCTTTCCGGAGCTGTGGAGCCTGTAGGTGCCCTTATTACCATGATTTTTGCCGGTATTATTATCCCGGTATTGCCTTTTTTCCTTAGCTTTGCGGCTGGGGCTATGCTGTATGTCGTGGTGGAAGAAATTATTCCCGAAATGTCCGAGGGTGAGCATTCCAATATTGGAACTGTCATGTTTGCGGTGGGTTTTTCGGTCATGATGATATTAGATACAACCCTGGGCTGATGCTGCTTAGAATGGGCATGGAGCGGGTAAACTGATATATTCTGTATGATGGTATTATTTATGAGGTGAGATTTTGTGAAATTCTTGGAAAGATTGGCATCATCCAGAGCTGTACAGGATGGAATTTATTTTTCAATTTTATTGGTGGCCTTTTTTATAGGGCTTTCTCCCACGGTTGCCATAGTATTCCTTGGAATTGGTACGGGATTGTTTTTCCTAAGGCTGTGGAAGGATCCCGGGACAAAAATGAAGGAAACCTATTTCAGATGGTTTATAGTTGTGTATCTGATTTTTGGGGCGGCTTCTATCCTGGTTTCCCCGGACAGGCTGTACAGCCTGTCAGTGTGGTATGTCCTGGTGCTGATTTATTTGTTTACATATATCCTGATTTCCCAGAATGTTACATCCCGTGAGCAGGTGAAGCACATAGCCTATGCCTTGGGGATATCAGCAGCTTTGGTGGTACTTTATGGGTTCTTCCAGTTCATCTTTGGCATTGATACCAGTGATATGAAATGGGTGGATGGTGAGGCCTTTCCTGAGCTCAGAAACCGAGTGTTCTCCACCTGGGAAAACCCTAATATTCTGGCAGCTTATCTGGATATAGTGGTATGTGTGCTTTTGGGCATGTTTACCCATATACAGGGAAGAAAAATCTGGATCCTGATGTTGGTGGGGATACTTTGTTCCCTGGGCTGTCTTGCCATGACATATGCAAGGGGTGCCTGTCTTACCATGGCAGTAATCATGCTGGGGTATGGGGCATTCAAGGACAAGAGAATTTTGCTGGGGACCTTGGTGTTGGTCATAGGAGCCCTGGCCCTTAATCCGGTGCTATTTGAGCGTATGAGTACGGTGTTTTCCATGGCAGATACATCCTCAGAAATGCGGATAGCTATGTGGGAAAGCACTATACAGATGATTATGGACCATCCAATTTTTGGCATAGGCGGTGGAGCTTATTCACTGGTTTATCCTATTTATGATACATATATTGTGGATGGCAGTGTCACCCTGGTTCATGCTCATAATATATACCTTAACTATTTGGCGGAGGTGGGCATCATCGGTGGTATGTCATTTTTGATGATCTTCCTGGGAAACATGTTTATGGCACTGTTCCCACAAAGGGAGCTGCCGGATGATTTCACCCGGGGAATGATGGCGGGATTGGGGCTGGCATTGGTGTCAGTGGCGTTGAACGGCCTTACGGATGATGTGCTGTTTAATATTCCATCGTCAATGCTATTATGGCTGATGTTTGGACTTGTATATGTATTAAAGGAGAAAATTTAATGGATATATTGACTATTGAGTTCTGGACGGCTTTGTTTTCAATCATAATTCTGGATCTGGTTTTGGCAGGTGACAATGCTGTGGTCATTGCCATGGCTGCCCACAGATTGCCTGCAGAGCTGAAAAAGAAGGCCATACTGGTAGGTACTGCAGGTGCGGTAATCATAAGAATAATTATGACTCTGCTGGCGGTCTATCTTTTGTCTATCCCTTATTTACAGGCATTGGGCGGTATGATGCTCATACCTATTGCCATAAAGCTGCTGAAACCGGCCGGAGAGGGCCATGTGGAGGAAGCAGACAACTTTATGGGTGCCGTAAAGACTATAATAATTGCTGATGCGGCCATGGGAATAGATAATGTCCTGGCGGTTGCCGGTGCAGCCCGGGGCAGCTTCATGCTGGTAATTGTCGGACTGATTATAAGTGTTCCGATTGTTGTGGGCAGCAGTCAGCTGATTGGAAAGCTGTTGGATAAATGGCCGGTGTTAATATATCTGGGAGCCGGCATCCTGGGCTGGACAGGTGGAAGTATGCTGATACATGATGCAAGCATAGGTCCTATGGTTACAAATATTATTGGACCAATGGCACATCTGGTGGTGCCGGGCATTCTGGCAGCCGGAGTATGTATTTTTGGCCTTCTGAGAAAGAAATAATGGTTATGGGGCTAAGGCATAATAAAGGTCGATGATTATCATCGGCTTTTATTTTTTGCCTTGTATTTCATATAGTTATATTTAATATATGTTTTGTGCATTAAAAGAATAATTGTTTGACAAATATGCCTTTTGCGCATTGACAATTATATATGAACGATTTAAAATAATAGTAAATAGAATAGAGTAAGGACAGGTGTCTGTTTATCAGACTTAATAGAGAATCCGGTAAAATGCCGGAGCGGTCCCGCCACTGTAAGGGCTGAGCAAGGTACAATCATGTCACTGGAATGCGTATGCAGACTGGGAAGGCGTGCTGAGCTATGACCCCGAGCCAGGAGAACTGCCTGTTTTATCATCACCGTTAGCGAAAAAGAGGATTGTTATCAGTCCTTTGCGATTGGATATGCTTATACCTGCGAGCGATGGGTA
>NZ_JAILFV010000152.1 GCF_024697385.1 Anaerovibrio sp. | reverse complement strand
TTAGGCTGTTTTACATCCTCTTTCTTTTCCTCTGATGCCACCTTAATATTCAACCTCCATATTGAACCTAGTTATAACGACATTGTTCAAATTATTCTTTTAAAAAAAGAATAGTCTTCCACTTGGTGTTTCAACGAGGCGAGAGATATACTCATCACCTACTATAAAAAAATATAATATTTTTTTTCATTATTCAATAGCGAATCAAAAACTGATGAAAAAAAACAAAAAGTGGTAGGGTCAAACCCGTAATTTATTAAAATCGAACAAAAAACCCCGACCAGATGACCCAGTCAGGGTTAAAAAAACATCACCTAACGACTATCAAAAAATATTTATCAGATAAGATTTTTCTCCCATCAACATTAACTACTTGTCAAAAATAACCTTCATCATAAAAGTCGATACTGCCCTTGCCTATTGACAACTATTTCTGCCAATAATCCAGCGGGGTTTTCAAATTAATGCTCTCTGCATAAAATACAGGATTTTCCCCTGAATCCCGCTGGGATTCATAATCGCGCAGACAGCCCATGGCCGTCCCACCCAAGATAACGATAACCGGCAGGTTGATTATGGTCATGCATCCCATAAGTACATCGGCCAAATCCCATAAAAGTCCCATGCTTAGTCCAGCGCCAACAAATATCACCGCGCAGGCCAAAATGCGGTAAACTGTCATAAACAGCTTGCCAGGAACCGAACCATTAACATATGCCAGACAATTATCCACATAATAAAGGTTACCCAAAAGAGTTGTAAATGCAAACAACAGCATGGATACAGTCAGGAACGCACCTGCGCCTGTACCAATGGTAGCATCCAAGGCTGCCTGCACATATGGTGCCCCTGCTAATTCCTTGGTTGGCTCCACCCCTGAGCTCATGCACATAAATGCTGTAGCCGTACAGAGAAGCATGGTATCAATAAATACTGAGAACATCTGCACCAGCCCCTGCTTGACAGGATGAGATACATCTGCAGCAGCTGCTGCATTTGGTGCAGAACCGACACCGGCCTCATTGGAATACAGACCACGCTTGATACCATACATTACACAGGAACCTGCAAAACCACCAAATATTGATTCAAAATCAAATGCCTGTGTGAATATAGTAGAAAAAATGTCCGGCAGCATACCTATATTCATCAAGGTTACGATAAGGGCCACAATCACATACAACAAGCCCATAATAGGCACTAAGGTTGATGTTGCCTTGATGATTCGTCTGCCACCGCCAAAAATACACCAGCCTACCAACACTGCCAGCAATCCACCTATCAACCACGGAGTGCTGCCAGGATCATAAAAAGAAAAAGATGAAAATGTTGACTGAAGATTGTAGGCACACAGCATATTGAACCCAACACCATAGGTCATTATCAGGGCCAAGGCGAATATTATTGCCACGAATCTATTTTTCAGGGCATTTTCGATATAATAGGCAGGACCGCCATAGCTACCGTGTTCACCGCGTTTTTTATAAACCTGGGCCAGGGTACTCTCCACAAAGGCACTGCCACCGCCCAAAAAGGCTGCAACCCACATCCAAAACATGGAACCAAAGCCACCCAGGCAAAGAGCTGTAGATACACCAATAATATTGCCTGTACCCACGCGGGAGGCCGTGGAAACCATCAGTGCCTGAAAAGAGGAAACACTGTGCTTATCATCCTTTTTTTCCATGATTACCTTAAGTGTCTCTCCAAAGAGCCGTACCTGTATAAACCTTGTCCTCAAGGTATAATACAGTCCAACTCCCAACAGCATAATAATCAACAGCTTACCATACATGAAATTAGAAATTTCACTTACCAATGCTTCCACCATTTAACAACCATCTCCTTTTTAGTTATATATTCCCTCATTACTCAGGGAAAAAGTCCCTTAATACATCCGGGTTCTCCTTTTTCCCGAAATATGACCCCATTAAAAACAGCACCAACGAACAGGTAATTCCTATGGTAATTTGATGAAGTCCCATTATTTTAAAACCCATCCCCTGTGCCATACAATACAGTAATGTCCCGCCAAACATGGACAGCATAGCTCCTGTCTTATTTGCTCCGCGCCAATACAGCCCTAATAGCAATGTCCAGAAAAATGCGGTTTCCAATCCACCAAAGGCAAACATATTAATCAACCATATAAGACTTGGAGGCGTCAATGCTATGACAAATACCAGTGCCCCCAAAAAAGCTGTTGCCAACATGGATAAAAGGCGCAGTTTGGCATCCGCCGGTCGTTTCCCTTTCCGCTCCTGACGATGCAGGTACACATCCTTGATAATGGCTGATGAACCAACCAGCAAAAGACTGCTTATGGTGGAGATACTTGCTGCCAAAGGACCGATAATGGCAATGCTGGCCAGGGTGGATGGCATGGCAGTTACTACAATACGGGGAATAATGTTGTCTGCACCACCGTATTGAGTCAGCTCCCCGCTGAGTACTCCCTGTCCAAGTATACCGGTAAGATTAATGCCTATATTCATAAATCCCACCACAAAGGTTCCTATCAACATGGCCCGTACCAAGCTCTTATTGTTTTTGAATGCCAGTCCCCGAACCACTGACTGAGGCAGTGCAATAGTACAAATACCTACCAGTATCCACTGGGTAAGATAAAGCCCATATGGCATCTTCCCCCCTGATAAAGGCTCAAGCATTTCAGGATGCCGGCTGCCGATATCAGCAATAATATTGTAGTATCCGCCACCGCTTTCCAGTACATAATATACCAGCATGATGATACCTACCATCATCATAACTGCGCAGCAGGTATCTGTAATGGCCACTGCCCTGAAGCCACCTATGGTGGTATATACCACAACCATCAGGCCAAAAAGAATCAACCCTGTGACATAGCTGTATCCTGTCACCGCCTCAAATAGCTTTGCCCCGCCAACGAACTGTGCCACCATGGTCGCACAAAAAAATATGACTATAATAAACGCTGATAGCTCCGCCAACAAATTTGAATCGTATCTGCGCCGGATGATGTCAATAACTGTTACCGCATCAAACTTTCGGGCCAACAGTGCCACACGCTTGCCAAATATCCCCAAGACCAGAAACACTGCCGTCACCTGTACCACAGCCATATATACCCAGCCAAAGCCAACATTCCAGGCGACACCAGGTCCTCCCACGAAGGAGCTTACTGAACTGTAGGTTGCCACTGTGGTCATTGCCAATACAAAACCACCCAGATCACGATTTCCGATAAAATATGTACGGACAAAATTATTCATCAGTCCGGAATGCTGCTGCTGATAACGGATAAATACACTGATACCTATCATAAATGCCATATACCCCAACAGAGGCAAGAGCTGTCCAAGATCCCCATTCATGATTTGTCCTCCTCTCCGGTTGCGTCCAGATCGAAGTCCTTAAACACAAATGCAGTCAGGAGCTTTACCAAAATCATGGCAAAGATCCAGACCCCCACGGTCCCGCCTACAGCCCATATAGGCAATCCAAAAATCTTGATATCAACATCGGACAGGCCAAAGCCTGCTACCAGCCAAAACAGGATCAGTACCACGAGGGTTATCCCTGTCCACATGGCTTCTTTGCGTATCTGGAGATACTTTTCTTTTTCTGTCATAACAATCCTTTCTGTAGAACCCAACCCTATACTAGCCATAAAAACAGCTGATTGGTGTCCTCATACAGGATAGATTATACTATGCAAACAGCTTATAGGCAATAAATTAGGCTTATTCAATGATAGTTCCGGGCTGCCAATTAACTTGGGGCATAATTCCCATTGCATATAGCTACCTACTTTTCCCTGTTCCCTGCCTGAATGCCTCAAAAATCTCATCTATCTCCGGCCCAGTGAGCTGATATCTCTCCATCAGTTTATCCGCCAAGGCCTTAATGGCAGGTTTTCCTTCCCTGATTATGGTCAGGGTAGTCTCGTATTCCCGCTGAATTATATCATTGGCCTCAGAGTAAACATCCACGGCAGCAGGACTTACCGGCAATGCTTCCCACGGGATATATGCCCGTATTTTCTTGCCCATGCCCATGTTATTCACCATTGTAATTGCCAAAACAGTGGCATTTTCCAAATCTCCCCGTATTCCGGCATTGATGCCTTCATCCTCACCGAGGAAAACAACCTCTGAGGCCCGGCCTGCCAACATCATGCGGATGCGATTAAGGTAATATTGCCGCGTATAGTTCTTGCTCACCTTGTCATCGAACTTTGCCTTGGTATAGCCACCATAATCTTCCCTGCCTACTATAGTGACAAAGGAGGATTCTTCACCGGTACGCCAAAGCATATAAGCGTGACCGGCCTCGTGAACAGCCGTGGAAAAATAATCTATCTCATCCCATTCACGCTTTTGA
>NZ_JAILFV010000147.1 GCF_024697385.1 Anaerovibrio sp. | reverse complement strand
CAGCTTGTAGCATAAATATCATAATCCTTGTATGATTTTGGAGTATATGTGCCAGGCTCCAGTGCCATTTTTGCATTAATAAAGCCCTGGGTAAGAGCTATATTTCCTGCTGAAATAGGGAAAATTCCCCTGCCAACGCTTTCAGGATGTTTTTTATCTATTATATATACTTTTCTTAGGCCATCGTCATGTTTTTTGATGGCTTTTTTTAATAGGTCGAGGTTGTTTTTTATAAGCGGTGCCTGAATATTGTCAGTAATAAAGGCGCTTTCTTCCATGTCAGGATATCTTTTTTTGAGAACCTTTAAATCCCTTTCAGCATTGTTAAGTTCTTCTCTGGATGTAGGGATATGCTTGTAATCATTGGCAGCTGCCTGAGCTGTTACACAACAAAAAGAAATAAGTGTGGCCATTATTGCGCACGTAGCAAGAAATTTTTTGGTACTAATTGTATTCATAATAATGTACATTCCTTCATTTAAAGTAAAATATCAAGGATAAGTATATTACCTGAGATGGCTTCCAGTCAAACGATATTAGCTTTGTGTATAAATCGCATAAAAATGTATTTTTTGTATAAAATGGGGACGAAACACCTAAGCCAAGAAAATTAAGCAAAAAAATAAAAATTTTTATAATTAATTGCTGTGTTTGGGATACATAATAGCAATAATAAATTTTTGGATGAAATATTGAATAAAATATAGGTTAATGATATCATGAAAACGATAGGTTAAAAATAATAGGAAAGGAAGATATAAAGAAAATGGGTATTAAACAAAAGTTTTTCATGCTTTCTGGTATAGCAGGTGTAATAATGGCCGTTGTATCTATTATTGGTTATTTTACAGCTTCTACTTCGTTGGAAAAGACTACGGAAGAAGAGATTATAGCTGAAATAGGAAGACAGTCGGCACAGGCTGACGCCTGGCTTAGCGCCAAGGGGCAGATCGTTATCTCCGGTGCAAATGTATTTAAACAGATTCCGGCTGATAGTACAGATGTGATGAAGCGTCATGACTTGGTAGGACAGATTGCCGATGATAAGGAAGTCCTTGATGATATTCATGCAATGGATGACGGCTTCGCTATGGCATGGCATGATGGGGATTTGACTGGACAGGGAGAATGGACTAAGCGTCCATGGTATGTGGATGCAAAAAAGGCAGGTCACATTATTTATACTGATCCATATAAGGATGTCAGCAGCGGAAGTATGGTTGTGACCATTGCCGTTCCTTATGATCGCAAGGGTGCTGTCGGTGGCGTATTTAGTGAAGACGTTAAGATCGATACTCTGGTTGAACAGGCTAAGGCCATTAAATACCGTGGCGAAGGCAAGGGTATGCTGATAAACATTGATAGTGGTATTATTATTGCCTCTGCCAATGAAGAAGAAAACCTGTCTAAAACAGATGATAATCCGATTCTTAAGGCCTTTGCCACCGAGATGAAAAATAATGATAAGGGCTTTTTTGTAACTGATGCTGGTGGCGAAGAAAAGGTAGTTGCTTATGCTACTATTCCTTCTTCTGGTTGGAAGGCCGTAGTATCAGCTCCGACCAGCTTTGTATTCAGTCAGCTTCGTACCATGAAAATCGTTTATGGTATTCTTACTGTTGTTGGTATTTTATTGATCGTATTTGCTTGTTTGAAATTCTCTACCCGCATTGTAAGGGTAGTAGAGCTTTTGGCTGACCGTGTGAATGAAATGTCCAATGGTGTATTGGATCAGCGTCCTCTTCACGTTGATTCAGAGGATGAATTAGGACAGCTTTCTGCCGATGTTAATAACATGAATGAAAATCTGAAAAAGCTTATCGGCGGTGTGAAGAAATCTGCTGAAATGCTGGCAGCTTCCAGTGAGGAATTGACTGCTGGAGCCCATCAGGCAGCTCAGGCAGCTACCAATGTAGCTGAAACGGTTACTGAAGTAGCTGAAGGTATGGAAAAACAACTGCAAAATGTTGATGGTACCAGAGAGAATGTAGATAATGTTTCCACGGATATCGATAACATGACCGCTGAAGCTCAGGAGGTTGCAGCAGATACCGCAGAAACTGCCAATGCAGCTCGTCAGGGCGAGGCGTTGATGAAGCATGCTACTGAACGTATGCAGGGAATTGAGAAATCTGTTCGTCAGTTGGAAGGCGTTGTTCAGAAGCTGGGTGATAATTCCCAGCAGATAGGTCAGATCGTTGAAACTATTGCCAGCATTGCTGATCAAACAAATCTGTTGGCACTGAATGCGGCTATTGAGGCTGCCCGTGCCGGAGATGCCGGACGTGGCTTCTCTGTAGTTGCCGAGGAAGTAAGAAAGCTGGCTGAACAGTCTTCAGCGGCTGCCGAAGAAATCAAGGAGCGTATCAGTTCAGTTCAAAATGACACGACAGCAGCTGTTACCGCTATGCAACAGGGATCTGTTGAGGTTCAGCAGGGAGCTGAGGCTGTGCAGGGTGTAGGCGTACAGTTTACCAAGATTATGGAAATGGTAACAAGCATTGAACAGAAGATGCACTCTATCAGTAAGTCAGCTGCTACCGTTGCTTCTGGTACCGGAAATATCGTAAAGGCTGTTGATAACATTGATGATGTAAGCCGTGTTACCAGTGACCATACGCAGACTATTTCTGCAGCTGCAGAGGAACAGTCAGCGTCCTCCGAGGAAATTGCTTCTGCCTCCCAGGCATTGGCATCCCTTGCAACTGACCTTTCTCAGGAAACTGGCAAGTTTAAAATTTAATTTTTAAATGCAATCCGCATCCATTTATAGTGGGTGCGGATTTTTTGTGCTTGTCGAGGGAATGTCAGCAGTTAAAGAAGAAGGATTTTTCAAATAATATGTCGAAGTAAAAACCAGATTGTATCGATATGTTTATTCATTTACGGATAAAGGAAGGAGGTTCTTTTTATGCAAAGAAAAGTCGTTACGTTGTTGTTGGGGATGGTGTTGCTGCTTTACAGTATCGGGGCACAGGCGGCAGTTCCACCATCAGGTTTGCCTCATTCTCAGGCCACTATCTCCATGA
>NZ_JAILFV010000133.1 GCF_024697385.1 Anaerovibrio sp. | reverse complement strand
CCATTGTTCAAATTTTTCTTCTTTAGAAGAAAAATCTTCCAATTAGCGTTTCAACGAGCTGGGAGATATGCTCGCCAGCTGTTGTAGTTTGTTTTCCCCCACCTAAAGAGGAAGGGGACATCTTAAAGCTCGTTATATTATCCACCAGCACAAAGACACCCGTTTTATCTTCCCTGCATCTGCACAATAAGTCTGATAGCATTCATGCCCAAACCGGTTATCCTGCCTACCTCCTCAGGGTCATATCCTGCCTGCAACAGCTTTTTGGCTATTCCTGTTGCATCCTCCTCTGGTGGCTTGTTATCCTGAGCTTGCGTAGCCACAGCCTCCCCGGATGCTCCTGCCGGTCCGATGTCATCCGCTTCTTCTACGACATTCAGTCCCAAATCATTCTGAGCTGCCTCCAAAGTCATGGATGCCTCCCGGATATATTCCAGTGCCTTTATCTGCGCATCGGACATTTCTCCTTCCGGATCCTGCCCAGCTTCTTCATTCCCCATAAAGTCTGCCGGGGAAGCTTCTCCTGGCATATCATTGGCCACATCATCATATTCAACAGCCATGGAACTGAAATCACTTTTATTAATATTGTCTTCCAATACCTGGGCAAATTCGTTATTCCCAACCTCAGATGGCTTCTCAATATCATTTGTCTGCATACGCTGCAATTCATTTATACGGCGTTCCAGCTGCCTTGACTTGGAATCGGCTTCCTTAAGCAGCTTTTCCAAATGATCTATATGACCCGCCATCCGGCTGATAATTTCATCAGCCGATTGTTCAAGCTCATAACGCAGCCTGCCTGCTGAAGCCTCAATTACTTCAGGATCATCGTCTGCCTTCTGTAACTGGCGCTTTGCCAACAATACAATAATCGCTCCAACAATTATTATGAAGCCCAATATCTCTGTGGTCATCAAAATCTCCCATTAAAAACTGATATCTATATTTTGTCCCCTATATTGATCAACGGCCATTTTTTCCTGGGTATCCTCCTGCAGCATTTCTTCATCCTCAGGAGCTCCGGCATCGCGCTTTTTCCCGCGGTAGCCACCCTTTCCTTTTTCCTCATCAGGATTATTTTTTATTTTTTCACCTTCAGCCTCTTCCTTGCTGCGGACCTGCTTCTGTATCCGTTCCTGCTGTTGACGGTCCTTTAATGCCTGATTATCATGGACAACTGCACCATGCTGATTGATATTGTGCTGAACCTGACCAACATCCGTTGACTGAGGTACTGTCATTCTGATGTTCATTGGGCTAAAATCCATACAAACAGCCCCTTTCCTCTATCAATAGGCACCTATCTTAATAAAATCATCCTCAACATACTGGGTACAATGACTTTCCTCCACCTGAACATTTTTCATGATGGAATTAATACTTAATTTTACACCAGGATACATTATATCCTTGACTCTCACACGACCACGCTTCATTTTCTGAAGCTCTGTATCCAGTTCCTTCAAAGTACGCTCATTGCGTTCCACAATACCTGCCAATGGGAACTGGGACTGAACCAGTGCATGTATGCGTTCAGCCTTATCAGGCGGCATCTGGCTTATATCAATCTTCCCCAGGGTATTTACCATTTTCATTACCTGGTCAAGACGCTTTTTTGCTTCATTGTATTCCTTTAATACTGTCTGATATTTCTTTTGCAGCATCGGATTGACACCAACGGTAATCCTTGTTGCAACATTCATCGTATTGCCAATCGTATTGGCCCTGACTTCCTCGCCTGCAGCCAAAAAGCCACCGTTTACAAGGCCTCTGCGCCCTTCTACTGCTAATGTGTGTCCCGCCCTTATGGTTGAGTGCATGGCAACATCAGAGATAATCACATTTCCACCAGCTTCTATATCAGCATTTTCAACAAAAACTGCATGAAAATCATCACTGGCGCGTACCACACCACGGTTCATGCCCTGAACTCCGCCACCAACAAACACATTACGGCCAGTCACATCTCCACCGCTTATCATTCCCTTTATCTCAATGTCACCGGTAGCTTTTAATATGAAGCCGGCCTGTACACTGCCATTAACCGTTACACCACCTATAAAATCAATATTTCCGGTGGCCATACCCACATCGCCCTTAATATCGAGATGGGGATCCACACTGATTTTACTGCCGGTATCCACTATCTGGCCATCAATCTCAGCTACAACAAAATTCTCGTCTTTAACAACCGTATTCTTACCGTTGGGCAATGGCTTTGGTTTACCGGGCTTTTGACGCACCGGGTTGCCATGAACATTTGTACCTGGCGTACCTGTAGTATGAGGTATTCTTTCTGCCAAAATCTGACCTTTGCGGGCCAGACAAAATATATTGAGGTTCTTATAATCTACACGGTCATATTCATCTACAACCGGACGACCCATTATTCCTGCATCAAATTTTCTGCTTACCTGCGCATCCAAGCCATTCTCCGGTGGAACTCCGCGGGCAACCTTTGTCAGTCTGCCACTGGCAGCAGCTTCCTTAATTGCTTCTTCATCTATTCCGAAAACGATATTCTTCTGGCTCAAGGCCTCCTTAATCATCGATTCGTTTGGTATAGTTTCATTATCCTTTACATCAAAACGAACCATCACTTCCATCTTGTCCTTGGAGACATCGACAAAGACCTTTCCATATACCCGCTTTGCTTCCAATTCCGCTTCAGAAATCTGCACGGAAATATTTGGATTACTATCTTCCCCCACCTTGTAGTTCGGAGGCAACAAAAAGCTATCAGCCAATTTGGTTGATTCTCCTGAAGCTTCGCGCACTACACGGGCCAAAAGCTCCAAATCATAATTATCAACACTAAATTCGCTTAAAATCTGTCGCATATCCGACAATTCAAATTGTATTCCTGGCTCCTTTGAGTCGTATACTGTCAAGTACACGCCATCAGTACGGAATTCAAACAAATACCCAGAATCCTGGCTCCCCACCTTGGGAACTGATTTTTCATTCTCCATAAACAGCCCTCCCTGGTTATCTTACTTACCCAACAGATAACCTGCATTAGACCTCCATGTCCTCTGCCGATCCGAGTAATTTAAACCTCATTAATCTCATTGGCCAAAAATCCACGCAATTTAAACACTGCCTTGGTATGTAGCTGACAAATACGCGCTTCAGACAAGTGCAAGACCCTGCTGATTTCCTTCATTGTTAATTCTTCATGATAATACAACGACACAACCAGTCTCTCTTTTTCAGACAGCTGGTCTATGGCCTTTGCCAGTGTTTCTTTCAATTCAATTGCTTCCAAACTTTTGGTCGGATCCGAAACAACAGCAGCTGTTGTCTCAGACTTTATATATTCTCCAAGAGGGATTATAGTAGAAGCACTCACCTGCTGTTCCAAAGCATACAGCTGCTCCAAGCTCAATTCAAGCTCCTGAGCCAATTCATCATCTGTTGGAGTGCGGCCCAAATTTCCCTCTAAAGCAATAATCGCCGATTCATATCTTTTTATTTTCTGACGCAACGAAACAGATATCCAATCCCGTGAGCGAAGATCATCCTTCATCGCTCCACTTATCCTGATACCTGCATAAGTTTCAAATTTATTTCCTCTGTTATAATCATACCTGTCAATAGCATCCATCAAGCCAAAATATCCACTTACCTTTAGGTCATCAGTATCAATATGGCTTGGCAAACTAATTGCCAGCCGCCCTGCTATTGCATTGACCAGTGGAAGATAATGCTCAACAAGTTTATTCCTGACTTCCAAATCCCTATTACAGCTATAAAGCATCCATAACCGATTGACTTCTTCAGGAGTTAACTCTGTACCTTGCACTATATCTCACCACCAATAATATTATAACGCCATTGTCTAAATTTTTCTTCTTCAGGCGGGAAGTACGATTACCACCTGTCATGGTTTGCCTCCTCCATAGCAGAAGGAGAACCCCTTCATATTTACTGCAATAAACTTCCCTTATAACGCCATTGTTCAAATTTTTCTTCTTTAGAAGAAAAATCTTCCAATTAGCGTTTCAACGAGCTGGGAGATATGCTCGCCAGCTGTTGTAGTTTGTTTTCCCCCACCTAAAGAGGAAGGGGACATCTTAAAGCTC
>NZ_JAILFV010000132.1 GCF_024697385.1 Anaerovibrio sp. | reverse complement strand
GAACTTTGGCAGACTCTTATCAAGAGGATATCCATTGGCCGGCGTCCGGAGGAAAGGGGAAAGTCTTACAAGGACTTCAAAGTTGAATTTATGTAGTGTCTTTTTATACAAAAATAGCCGTCAAACTAGATTTTATCTAGTCTGACGGCTACTCTAATATTTATACAAAACTATACACTTGGTTTTCCAGTACGCCCTCTTTTGGTCATCGGCACGCCTTTTTTACACAATGGACAATTATCAGGCTCATAGGTTTGGACATCCATATGAAGAAGGGCTGTACTTGGGACATCTCCAAATGTAGCCTTTCCGCCACTGCGATCCACCAGCATGCTTACCGCTACAGGTACTCCTCCATGCTCCTTTACCACATCAATGACCTCACGGATTGACCCACCGGTAGTTACAATATCTTCAACGATCAGTACCCGTTCACCTTCATGAAGGGTAAATCCACGGCGAAAGGTCATTTTGCCGTTTTCACGCTCAGTAAAAATAGCACGGGTTCCCAAAGCCTTACCGGTCTCATGGGCCAGAAGAATACCACCCGTTACAGGTCCAACTACTGTTTCAATATTGGCATCAACAAACTTTGCTGCCATGGCCTGACATAGCTTTTCAGTATATTCAGGCTTTTGAAGTACATTAAACTTTTCAACATAGCGTGGGCTATGGAGTCCTGAAGTCAAAAGGAAATGGCCTTCCATAATTGCATTTGTTTCCAAAAGCATATCTTCTACTTCTTTTTCAGTAAGAGTTTTTAATTCTGCCATTATTTTACACTCTCCATTTCTTTAATAATTGCCTCAGCTGCTGCCCTAGGGTCTTCTGCACTACGAATAGGACGCCCTACCACCAGGTGAGTAGCACCATTCGCCAAAGCAGATGCTGGTGCAGCAATGCGGCTCTGATCATCTATATTGGCACCAACAGGACGAATTCCAGGTGTAACAATCAGGAAATCAGGTCCACAAGCCTTGCGAATAGCTGCTGCTTCCTGGGGAGAAGCCACTACACCATCTAGACCGGCTTTTTGGGCCAGCTTGGCCAATCGTACTACCTGTTCCCCTATAGAGCTGGACATACCCAAACCAGCCCAATCCTCCTGATTAATACTGGTCAAAATAGTAACAGCAATCAGCTTTGGACAAGGAATCCCCATTTCAGACGCTTTTTCATGCAGCCTGTCTGCAGCTGTTTTCATCATGGTATAACCACCGGAAGCGTGAACATTCATGATATCAGCCCCCTGAACCATCAGTGAGCATAACCCTTCCGCTACAGTATTGGGAATATCATGGAGCTTAAGATCCAAAAAAATGCTTTTCCCCTGCTCCTTCAGAAAAGAAATTACCTTAGCACCCTCACTATAAAACAGCTCCATCCCTACCTTGTAATAGCTTACGCTATCGCCAAGGGTATGGACCAGTTTTTCCATATCTGAAAATTTATGCACATCAAGGGCTACAATCAAACGATCATCTGACATTATATATTCTCCTATGTAACATCTAACAAGCAGAAATGACGAACGAACTGACCCCAGCGCAGGATAACTCAATCAATAAAAGATAACGAGGCGACATTTTTCGAAATGTCAACAAAGTTATACAGTAATAGACTATACCATCCAATCATTTAGTGATAGGGGCTCCTGTGCGCAGGGATTTTGCTGTAGAACGAGGCGACATGAGAAAAAACCCGGAAGCGTACTGATAATGGTACGCTGAGGACATTTTTCGAAATGTCAGCAAAGTTATACAGCAAAAGACTACGCCATCCAATCATTTTGTAATAGGGGCTCCTGTGCGCAGGGATTTTGCTGTAGAACGAGGCGACATGAGAAAAATCCCGGAAGCGTACTGATAATGGTACGCTGAGGACATTTTTCGAAATGTCAACAAAGTTATACAACAAAAGACCAAGCTCAGTTAGGCTAAATCGTAGCCGCCACCTACATAATCCTGAATCGCGAGGCTATATACCAATCTGCGCTCACGCATAAATTCCAGCACATTCAGCACTTCCCATGCAGTATCCAGGGAGGTGAGACATGGAATGGCATGCTCCACAGTGGCACGACGGATTTTAAATCCATCATGGGCAACATTCTTGCCCTGATTCTGAGTCATGGTATTGATTACCATGTGAATGCGGCCTTTTTTAATGAGGTGAATGA
The DNA here is from genome assembly GCF_024697385.1 of Anaerovibrio sp. Classification (GTDB taxonomy): domain Bacteria; phylum Bacillota; class Negativicutes; order Selenomonadales; family Selenomonadaceae; genus Anaerovibrio. The sequence continues at coordinate 7,374 of NZ_JAILFV010000132.1, read as the reverse complement.
TATCCGCACTACGCTCGTGTACCTTCCCTACTACCTCAGCGTCAATTCCCATGGATTGAATTGCCTTGGCGCTGCCGGCAGTAGCCACCAGCTTGAAACCAAGTTCGGAGAATGCCTTGGCCAGCTGCTTCATCTCATCCTTATCCTTATTGGCCACGGTGAAGAGAATAGTCCCATTTACCGGAATATTCATGCCTGCACCGGTCATGGCCTTATAGAGAGCGCGGTTATAATGGTAATCTATGCCCATTACTTCACCGGTGGACTTCATTTCAGGCCCAAGGGATATATCCACATCAGCCATCTTATTGAATGAGAATACAGGAGCCTTAACAGCCACATAAGGCTTTGGTGAAACCAGACCTGACTTGTAGCCCAATTCCTTAAGAGAAGCTCCCATTGCAACCTGGGTGGCAATATCCACCATCTGTATGTCTGTTACCTTACTGAGGAAAGGAACAGTACGGGAAGAACGCGGATTTACCTCAATAACAAATACCTCATCGTTGGCAACCACATACTGAATATTCATCAGCCCCTTGACATGCAGCCCCACTGCAAGGCGCTTCGTATAATCCACAATTGTATATTTAATCTTTTGAGGAAGAGTCTGTGGCGGATACACAGCTATGGAATCTCCGGAATGTACCCCGGCACGCTCAATATGCTCCATAATACCCGGAATAACCACGTCTATACCATCAGAAATGGCATCCACCTCTACCTCGGTCCCCTGCATATAACGGTCAACAAGCACCGGATGCTCCGGAGTAACCTTTACAGCACGGCCCATGTAATCAACCAGCTCTTCTTCGTTATAGACGATTTCCATGGCACGACCACCAAGGACATAAGAAGGCCGAACCATTACCGGATAGCCTATTTCCGCTGCACCCTTAATGGCATCCTCCTGATTGGTCACGCTTATTCCCCGTGGCCTTGGAATCCCTGTCTGAGTGAGCACTTCATCAAAGCGTTCCCTGTCCTCGGCCCGGTCAATATCATTTACTGAAGTTCCAAATATCTTTATGCCGGCCTTACTGAGAGACTCGGCAAGATTGATGGCAGTCTGTCCGCCAAACTGCACAATGACACCCTCAGGTTTTTCCTTGTCGATTATGTTAAGGACATCCTCTGCAGTAAGTGGCTCAAAATACAACCTGTCGGATATATCGAAATCCGTTGATACAGTTTCCGGATTATTGTTGACTATAATCGCTTCAATCCCCATCTGTCTCAAAGCCCATACGGAGTGAACCGAACAATAATCAAATTCTACCCCCTGCCCTATTCTGATAGGACCGGAGCCCAATACCATGACCTTACGACGGTTACTGGATGTATCCACTTCATCCTCCTGGGCATGGAAGGTTGAATAATAATACGGAGTTGCAGCTTCAAACTCTGCAGCACAGGTATCAACCATCTTGTAGCAAGGCAATATGTTCATTGTCTTGCGCAGGGTCCGTATTTCATCCATGGTCTTTCCGGCCAATTCTGCAATAGAACGGTCTGCCAGCCCAACATTCTTGGCTGCCAGCATCAGACTAGGAGTAATCTGTTCCTTCTGGATACGCAGCTCAATATCAGTGATATTCTTGATTTTTCCCAGGAACCATTTATCTATTTTGGTAATATCATGTATTCCATCAATATCCACCAAACCGCGACGCAATGCCTCTGCTATGACAAACAATCTCTCGTCATTGCATTTGCCCAGTGACTTAATGATTTTATCATCATCCCAGTCATCCATATCATCCATATGAATGCGGTGAACACCTATTTCCAGGGAGCGTACAGCCTTTAGGATTGCCCCCTCAAAATTCCTGTCAATGGACATTACCTCACCGGTGGCCTTCATCTGTGTTCCCAGAGTCTTATCGGCATACACAAACTTGTCAAAAGGCCAACGAGGGAACTTAACAACACAGTAATCCAGAGCCGGCTCAAAGCATGCCTTGGTCTTTTGGGTTACTGCATTGGTGATTTCATCCAGGCTGTAACCAATGGCAATCTTGGCTGAAACCTTGGCAATAGGATACCCTGTAGCCTTGGAGGCCAGAGCCGATGAACGGCTCACACGAGGATTTACCTCTATTACATAATACTGGTTGGAATTCGGATCCAAGGCATACTGTGCATTACAGCCACCCTCGATTCCCAGTTCACGGATAATGCGAATGCTGGCACTTCTCAGCATCTGATATTCATGATCGGTAAGTGTCTGTGAAGGAGCCACAACTATTGAATCTCCTGTATGAACACCTACAGGGTCAAAATTTTCCATATTACAGATGGTGATGCAGTTGTCATTACCATCACGCATTACCTCATATTCAATTTCTTTCCAGCCTGCTACACTGCGCTCTATCAGAACCTGTCCTATCATGGAATATTTCAGGCCCTTGATAACGATATCCACCAGTTCTTCCTCATTATCGGCGATACCACCACCGGTACCACCCATGGTATATGCAGGACGCACAATCAATGGATAGCCGATTTCATTGGCAAACTGCACTGCTGACTGAACATCCTCCACTATAGTGGATTCAGGAATAGGCTCACCCAGCTTGTTCATGGTTTCCTTAAAAAGTTCACGGTCCTCGGCCTGTTCAATAGCCTTGAGGGATGTCCCCAAAAGCTCAACGCCGTATTTATCCAAAATACCCTTTTCTGAGAGCTGTACTGCCAGGTTAAGACCTGCCTGTCCCCCTAAAGTAGCCAGAAGGCCATCAGGCTTTTCCTTGCTGATGATTTCTTCCATAAACTCAACGGTCAATGGTTCAATGTAAACTCTGTCAGCCATGTGAGTATCAGTCATTATAGTCGCAGGATTACTGTTGACCAGCACCACCTCCAGGCCTTCTTCCTTCAGGGCGCGGCAAGCCTGGGAGCCCGCATAATCAAACTCTGCTGCCTGTCCAATGATAATAGGGCCAGAGCCGATAACTATTACTTTTTTTAGATTTTCCTTCTTTGGCACTGATTACTCCCCCTTTGCTTCATTGGTCAACATTGCCCAGAACTGATCAAAAAGATACATATTATCATCAGGCCCCGGCGAAGCCTCCGGATGATACTGGACTGAAAACAGTGGCAGTGATGTATGGCGCACACCTTCTACCGTACCATCGTTTACATTGAGGTGGGTGACCTCCAGCGGAAGCCCAGCCAATGATTTTTCATCCACTGCATAGCCGTGATTCTGAGAAGAAATATGAACCCGACCATTTAAAAGATTTTTTACCGGCTGGTTTGAGCCACGATGACCGAACTTCAGCTTGTAAGTATCAGCGCCCAAGGCCAGGGATATGAGCTGATGTCCCAGGCAGATACCAAACATCGGCTTCTTGCCAATCAGCTTCTTGATTTCCTCAATCACACCAGGCAAATCCTTTGGATCCCCAGGCCCATTGGAGAGAAAAATCCCCTGTGGGTTCATGGCTAGTACCTCCTGGGCAGAAGTATCAGCCGGAACAACGGTCAATCTACAGCCCAGGTTGTGCAAGGAATTCAGGATATTCTGCTTAATACCAAAATCCATTACCACCACATCAGGTCCATCATTTTCCATGACATATTTTTCCCCGGTAGTCACCTCGGCCACAACATCTTTCTTGATTGGCACAGCCATCAATTTATCTATTTCAGATCTTGGCGCATCCTCGGACACAATAATGCCCTTCATGCAGCCTACTGAGCGGATTTTTCTGGTAACAGCACGGGTATCCACATTATAGAGACAAGGAATTTTCTGATCATTCAGAAATGCTGCCAGCTCATTTTCCTTCTGCCAATTGCTTCCATCATGGCACAGCTCACCAATGACAAATCCATTTACAAAGGACTTACGGGACTGCATAAACTTTTCAGCCACACCATAATTACCAATCAGCGGAAAGGTCAGGACAACAATCTGACTGCAATATGACGGATCTGTGAGAATCTCCTGATACCCGGTCATACCTGTATTAAATACGACTTCACCAGTAGAAGTAAACTCGTTCAGCAAATCACCGGTGTAAACACTGCCATCTTCAAGAATAAGTTTTCCCTTCAAGAATTACACCTCCAAAATAACACCATTATCCATTACCAGCTTGCCATCAACAAAGGTCTTAACAGCCTTCCCCTTGAAGTGGCGGCCAATGAACGGAGAATGGGACCCCTTGGTATAGAACTTCTTTTCATCTACGGTCCATTCCAGGTCAGGGTCAATAACGGTTATATCAGCAGGCATCCCCACGGAAAGACTGCCCGCATTCAGTCCAAAAATCTTTGCCGGCTCACAGGTCAGCTTGGAAATCATGGTAACAATATCCAGCTTCCCCGGGGAAACAAGATCTGTCATCAGACAGCCCAACGCAGTTTCCAGCCCTGGGAATCCGCTTGGTGCATAAATATATTCCCGATCCTTTTCTTCCTGAGCATGTGGAGAATGATCGGTAACTATACAATCGATTGTACCATCCTTCAGCCCAGCCAGTACTGCATCCACATCCTTTTGTTCACGAAGGGGTGGATTTATCTTGGTGGAGCTGTCAGACAGAACTACCATTTCATCTGTCATTGTCATATGCTGAGGTGTTGCCTCAGCTGTAACCTTTACGCCCCTTTTCTTTGCCTGACGAACCAGATCGACTGCCACGGCAGAGCTGATATGAGCTACATGTACCCTGGCATCAGCATATTCAGCCAGTGCGATATCACGATATACTGCAATATCCTCTGCTACAGTAGGACGCCCCTTCATTCCCAGCATGGCACTTCTGTGGCTCTCATTCATCACGCCTTCTTCTACCAGACTTGGCTCCTCATCATGATTGATAATCACCTTGTCAAAGGCCCGGAGATAATCATAGCAGTTCAGCAGTACCTTTGCAGATTTGGTAAAATGTCCGTCATCGGAAAAAGCAACAGCACCCTCAGCTGTCATATCACCGACTTCAGCCATTTCTTCACCCTTCTGTCCCTTGGTAACAGCACCAATAATTTCAACATGAACCACCGCTGCATCCTCGGCCCTTTTTTTCAGGGACCGGACCATGGCTGCAGTATCCACTACAGGATTGGTATTTGGCATGGTGGCAACGGTGGTATAACCACCTGCAGCTGCCGCCCTGGATCCGGATACAAAATCCTCCTTGGCTTCCTGTCCCGGCTCCCTGAGATGCACATGCATATCTATAAAACCAGGACTAACTATCTTTCCTGCTGCCTCGATAATCTCATCGGCAGAATCCTTGATACCTGCAGCCACCTTGGCAATTTTGCCATCTTCAATCAATACATCAGCAATTTTATCTGTACCATTGGCAGGATCGATTACCCTGCCTCCTTTTATCAAAGTTTTCATGCCTTGTTCCCTCCTGTCAGTGCGTGAGTCAAAATTGCCATACGGACAGCAACACCATTTTGGACCTGTTCCTGAATAGCAGAATGATCACCATATGCTACCATCGGAGAAATCTCCAGCCCTTTATTCATCGGACCAGGGTGGAGTACAAGAACATCATCCTTGGCCAGGGCCAGACGCTTGTCATTAAGGCCATAAATTCGGGCATATTCCCTTGGTGAAGGGAACAATCCGGCTTTCTGACGCTCCAGCTGAATTCGGAGCACATTTATTACATCCGCATCCTTAATTGCATCCTCCACATTATCATGCACAACAATCCCTTCTTCCTCAAAAAGGAATCTTGGCATCAATGTTTTCGGTCCGGCAAGATGCACCTCGACACCCATCTTGCGCATACCCTGAATATCTGAACGGGCAACCCGGCTATGGGTAATATCCCCCAGAATTACATATTTCAAGCCTTCCAGTCTGCCCTTATGCTCCTGTACAGTAAACAAATTAAGCAAGCCCTGGGATGGATGGGCATGAGCACCATCTCCCGCATTAATTATTACAGGATCAACGACCTTGGAGGCGTATTCCGCTGCACCTTCAGCCTTGTGACGCATAATAATGGCATCAACACCCATGGCTGATACGGTATACAGGGTATCACGCAGACTCTCGCCCTTGACTATACTGCTGGTACCGGCAGTTATATTTACCACATCTGCCCCCAGATATTTACCGGCAAGCTCAAAGGATGAACGGGTTCTGGTACTAGGCTCATAAAATAATGTCACTATTGACTTACCTCTAAGCGCAGGTACCTTTTTAATATCGCGATGAATTATATTCTTCATCTCCTTGGCACTTTCCAGAATTACCTGGATTTCCTCCGGGGAAAAATCAGCCAATGCCAATACATCCTTGCCCCTGAGGTTTACTTTGCTTTTATCCAAGACAATCACTCCTTTTTTGACCCTGCCTGCTGTAAATGCGTTATTGAAATAAAAAAGCTTTCTCATGCCGAGGCACAAGAAAGCTATAATTGCTTTTAGATACAGTTATCCCAGTAATTTATGATAGCGCACTATCTTACCAGCTTCCTTTATCAGCCTCACAGGACTAATTTCAAAGGTCATATTCAACTGTATTGAACTATATCACATTATGGTTGTTTTAGCAAGGAAAATTACTGTCTCATTTCAACGCCACAGTCATAAAATACTGAAATGACAAACAAGTCTTTGTGAAAAAGAGAAGCAGGTGCATCTGCCCCACCTCGATAGTTATTGTCATAAAATTTAAAGGCGCCAGCCGGAAACCGGGAATTTCTTCATATAGGGCTTCATTACCTTCCACATTTTGTAGGTGAAGGCATTATCCTTGACCGGCCCCTTAAAGCACCAGCCAAAAACCCTATCATTAAAATCATAAACCACACGCTTTGTTTTCTTATCTAAGTAAAAACGCCGCTGATGTACCTTTGGAGAGGTACGCCCGTTATTATAAATAACACTGGCATAAAGATAATTGTTGCTAAATTGGATGCTTGCCGGATCCAGATGATGAAATCCCATTATCCGTGTCGGCTCGTCCTTGGCCATGGTTGGAGAAGAATATGTAAGCACAAAAATGGCTATCATTGAACACAGGAATGCCCGCAATACAATCTTGAACATAGGTAGTCCCTTATTAATCACAACTAATTTTTTCATACAGCGAGCCTCCTCCACAACGTATACTGTATCATTCTGTATATCGGTGGCTATTTCCTGCTATTATCTTTTTTTGCTGTTTGTTTCGAATCCATCGCCATTACCCAAATAAAAAAGGTCGGCAGAACAATCTCTGTCGACCTTTCAAATCAGATGCAGCTTTAAAAAACTTATAACGCCATTGTTCAAATTTTTCTTCTTTAGAAGAAAAATCTTCCAATTAGCGTTTCAACGAGCTGGGAGATATGCTCGCCAGCTGTTGTAGTTTGTTTTCCCCCACCTAAAGAGGAAGGGGACATCTTAAAGCTC
>NZ_JAILFV010000131.1 GCF_024697385.1 Anaerovibrio sp. | reverse complement strand
ACATTATTGTATGCTTCCTTGAGCCAGGTATTCTTGGTTTCCTTTTGCTGTAGCTTGTCAAGCTGTTTCTGTTTGGACATCATCCCCATTTTTACCAGGGATTCTACATCCAGACCGGAGCCTGATAAGCCATATATGCCATTTGCACCCATAATGAGGACCTCCTTTATGCGTTCTTATCCAAGAATGCCCCAATCCATTCCTGTGCTTTAATCATACCTTCCACCATTTCCTCTGGTGGATATTCCTTGATAACCTCATTGGTCTTCTTGTCTACCATCTTGACAGACATTACATTGACTTCCTTGTGATACTTGAATTCCAGGTCACAATTAAGCTTGCTCATAAGCTCGTTAAGTTCCTTTGTCATTTCACTGACAAATTCCTCATTGAGACTGTCAAGAGCCTGTTCCTTGTTATCCTTTTCTTTATTCTGGTTATCAGCCTGATCCGCATCCGTTGATGCATTAACCTTGCTCTGAATAACCGCTTCTGTGCTTAACTGATCCTCAGGGGCCGGTGCAGACTGCTGTACTACAGGCTCCTGCGCTTTTTTTTGGGTACTGCCACCATCTACCGCTGAAACCACAACAGCAGCAGTTGTCATGTCCGAAATGCTTCCTATCATTTTTAATCCCTCCGTAGAATAAATAAGATATAATCCATTATTTAGGTAACGCCTGAGACAAATCTATATTATCAGCCGGAGCTGCAGCCTTACGGTTCTCTTCCTGAATAACTCTATAGATTTCTCCTCTATAAACCTTAACACTGCGAGGTGCATCGATAGCGATGCGAACATTATCACCGTTGACCTCAACAATGTTGATAACTATGTCATCCCCAATCATGATCTGTTGCTTGGGGTGTCTGGTCAGTACAAGCATGTTCTATTCCTCCTTTTTCTTCGGGAACAGTCTATGCTTCGTAGTATAGCTGGTCTTCTCCAAAACAATCTGCTTGGCCTTCATATTGGCCTGATTTATCACAATTGGAGCCAGTAAATTCGTAGTCATGTCCGGAACACCTGTAGGTGGTACGGTAATTAGGGAGCATACAAGAACATCCGCATCATTGCTGACTCCCAATTCCTTCATGTTGGCATCATCCAATTCAAAGGTATAATCCGGGAAAAATACAAATGGATCTGTCATCAAAAAGGCCAGCTCCGGACTGGATACCGACTGCAGGTACAAATATGGGCTTTCAGCATCATAAGGAAGTACGGTAAACTCATGCTCATCCTCAAAAGCCGGAATACCATGGTCGAAGACAATAATTGAATCATCCTCTACCTCTATTTCACCAAATCTTGTAGTATTAATATTTTTCATTACTTAATAACCTCCACAATTACATTATCAAGCATAAATATCATAATGCCCCTGAGTAACCCATTGTTTCACATAGCCCTTGCTGGCCAGCGTCGTTTCTGCTGAGCCTGGCTGATTTTCAATCTCGGGGGTACCCGTTGAATGAATTTCCATGGTATCACTTCCTGGGTCCATTTTACCCTTTATTTGAGATGGTGTCACGGTAATTTTTGGCATGGGTATCAGCTTCGCCTCCCATGCCGGCCACTGTACCATCTGACTACGGAGCCTTGATTTTGCCTCCTGCCCAATAAGGTTGCTTCCAGGCTTTGCACCATTTTTGGCAAAATTCCAGCCTGACTGGGTAAGCCGTGATGTATTCTGGGCTACAGACTGCAGGCCCTCACCACCATATTTGGCAGCAAAATCACGATGATTTAAAAATCCATATGCCTTACGGCTCTCATAGGAATCTATGTCAACCTTAACCTGTGTCGCCGCCACATCTGCCAGGGGAGGATCATAATGGCGATGCATCTCAGCAGGCCTAAAGGTGTTTTTTATGGCCCTGGCCTGTTCCTGGTGAATGCTTATCTGTGGCAGTTCATGACGAATATTCAAATATAACATTTCAGATAACATAAGCATTCACCTCCCCTTTAAAATAGAATCGTAATATCAAGTATAAATAATAAATTATTTTATTATAACGCCATTGTTCAAATTTTTCTTCTTTAGAAGAAAAATCTTCCAATTAGCGTTTCAACGAGCTGGGAGATATGCTCGCCAGCTGTTGTAGTTTGTTTTCCCCCACCTAAAGAGGAAGGGGACATCTTAAAGCT
>NZ_JAILFV010000130.1 GCF_024697385.1 Anaerovibrio sp. | reverse complement strand
CGAGCTTTAAGATGTCCCCTTCCTCTTTAGGTGGGGGAAAACAAACTACAACAGCTGGCGAGCATATCTCCCAGCTCGTTGAAACGCTAATTGGAAGATTTTTCTTCTAAAGAAGAAAAATTTGAACAATGGCGTTATAATATCTGTAATAAACGATTGTATCATCAGCCTTCAATTCCTGCAACTGCATAGGCGGAAATTCCCTGACCATTTCCCGTAAAGCCCAGGTGTTCCTCAGTAGTGGCCTTAACATTGATACAGTCCGGCTCAACCCGGAGCACAGAAGCAATATTTTCCCGCATTTCCTGAATGTATGGCAGCATTTTAGGTCGTTGTGCAACAATAGTTGCATCAACATTCCCCACTGCATAGCCTTTTTCAGCCAGCAGCTTCCCGACATGCTCAAGCAGGACCAAACTGGATATTCCCTTATATCTGTCATCGGTGTCCGGAAAATGCCTGCCTATATCCCCAAGGGCTGCAGCACCCAATAACGCATCAGAAATTGCATGAAGCAATACATCTGCATCAGAATGTCCCAAAAGTCCTTTTTCATACGGAATTTCCACGCCGCCAATAATTAATTTTCTGTTTTCTGCTAACTGGTGTACATCATATCCCATACCAAATCTGATCAACGAAAACACTCCTCTGGCTATATATTCTTAAACAATTCATTTATTTCAGCCATTACAGCCTTATTTTCTCCACTGATATCCCCGTCATCTTCCTGTATGAAGGCTTCTCCTATCAGCAAATCCTCCGGGGTGGTTATTTTTATGTTTTTGTAGTCACTTCTCACTATATGTACATTATGGCCGATTCTTTCTACCAGACTGGCATCGTCTGTGCCCAGAAAATTATCGGCAGTGGCCTTGTCATTTGCTTCCATGAGAAGCCCCCGGGTAAATCCCTGGGGCGTTTGGATCTCCCACAAGGACGCCCTGTCAGGTGTAGCCTGGACCACACCATTTTCATCACATACCTTAATGGTATTCTTTGCCGGTACAGCTGCAATACCTCCACCGTACCTTTCAACTGCCGCAACAGTATCAGCTATTATTTTGTGACTGACAAAAGGTCTGGCTGCATCATGCACGAGAATGATTTCATCATCATCGCCGGCAACACTTTTTATGCCATTTAACACTGAATACTGTCTCTCACTGCCACCGGCAACGACCTTATAGGGCTTCAGCCCATGTATTTTATCCAGGATTTTTTTTACGAAGTCAACTTCCTCTGCAGCTACAACTACCACCATACGGTCAATTTCACTGCATCCGGAATAGCGCAATAAGGTTCTTACCAGTATCGGAACCCCGGCCAGGGGCATAAAAACCTTGTTCATCCCCGCCTGCATTCTCTTTCCCCTGCCTGCTGCAGGGAAAATAACAGTAACCATATTACCCTCCTAGCAATATCACCAGATAATATAAAAGGGCTCCGACAGGAGCCCTTCAATCACGAAACAGGCTTAGCAAAAATCATTCTGCCCGCCGCTGTCTGCAGTGCAGATGTGACCTCAACCTTAATTGCCTCATTAATGAATTTGCGGCCATTTTCCACAACAATCATGGTACCATCTTCCAGGTATGCAACACCCTGCCCCTGTTCCTTGCCTTCTTTCACTACAGTAACATGCATATATTCGCCAGGTATAACCACCGGCTTGATAGCATTTGCCAGCTCATTGATATTGAGCACAGGCACTCCTCTGAGTTCAGCAACCTTATTCAGATTATAATCATTTGTTATGATTTTGCTGCCGGTCAGCTGTCCTAATCTGACCAGCTTGGAATCCACCTCAGAGATATCATCAAAATCCTGATTGACTATTTCTACCTGTGAACCAAAATCATTCTGCAGCTTTTTCAGAATATCCAGCCCCCGGCGTCCGCGAACCCGTTTCAGGGAATCAGACATATCGGCTATATGCTGCAATTCCTCCAGTACAAATACCGGGATAAGCAGCTTACCATCTATGAACCCTGTGCTGCAGATATCTGCAATCCGTCCATCAATGATTACGCTGGTGTCCAACAATTTACTGCAAGGACCTTCGTTAGCTGTATTATCCGCAATATAACCAGCCAATTCCTTGTTTTTCTTTTTCTTTGACTGTTCCCTAAGCTGGCTGGCCTCCTTGAAGAATCTTGGCAGCTTGCCAATCAGCTCCTGAAGTTCCTTTTGCTTTCGAATAACGATATGAATACCAAGATAGCCAAATACCACACTCAATATAACGGGAATATAATCCCCTACCACAGGTATTTTTGAAAAAGCTACCCCCAATAAATTAGCAATTATAAGTCCGATGGCCAGGCCGATGACTCCAGATATTACATCATGCAGTGGCATTTTGTTAAGCTGGGTTTCCACCCAGACAGAAAATCTTCGCAGCTTCGAAGCAAAAAACGGTGAAATCGAATAGCCAACTACAGCACCAATCAATATTCCAATCAGAATAAAGATCATATTTGCCAAGGTAATTTTGAAAAGGCCAAAATTCATGTTAAGCACCTCAGTGCTTAACAGCTCAGTGAGAAAAGGACTGAGAAAATGCATGGCCAAACCACCTATTACAGCCAACAGTGCTGTAACCAAAAATCTCAACACCTTATCAAGCATCAATCCACCTCCTTTCGTGTATACTCACCTGAAGCCTATCGGTAGCAGGTGGTTATTTATCAGCATTTTGAAAGATATCATGGCTGCTTCACATGAAAAAAGCCATGACACAAGAAAAGTGACCGCCTCAGCTGATCACCTCTCCTTGATGCCATTATCAAAAATCTATCTCCCGCCTGGCTGATCCGTACTACTACCATTTACCAGACGGGAGCAGTCACGCCAAAATCCTCTTTTAACACGACTGCCCAATTACCTCAGAAGCATTTTTTCAAGCCATGCCTCTGCACTTTCCGGCGTACTATCCAATACAAAAATCATTTCACTCAAAAGGATCTGTTTTGCAGTATCCAACAGACGCTGCTCACCACTGGAAATCTTTTTTTCCAGCCCCTGCAGGGCCAGGTTTCTGGCAACTGCAGCAACTTCCAGAATATCCCCTGTCTTCAGGCGGTCGAGGTTGGCATGAAATCTTTTATTCCAACTGCCAACGGCTTTCACAGGCGCATCCCTTAAAACGGCTTCAATCTTACTACGCATCTCAGGTGGGCTCACCTGCCGCAATCCAACACTGTCAATATTATCAGCAGGGAGCATGATTTTCATGTCGCCAATCGGCATTTTTAAGACATAATAGGGTCTCATCTTGCCCTGCCCCATAACATCATACTCTTCAATGCCGGTAATTTCTCCAGCCCCGTGCATTGGATATACAACCTTATCACCAATCTGCAGCAAACATACCCCCCCTTAATCATACTACTGTACTATAAATTATACCAAAAAATTTGATAATAAAAAAGATTGAATTTTATCATATATAAAAATGTCTGTCAATTGTTCATATCCATTTTGACCAAAGTCAAACAGGCATACAGTCTGCCTTCTGCAAGGAGAATACTCGTCCTGCCCAACAGTATTTATGCCGGTCCTTACGGGCAAAAAGCTTCATTGAAGGATGCATCCCCACTTATTGTCAGGCCGATTCCGCTAGCGCTCAACGGGGCATGGCCATACTTAAAGCTTCAGTAACTGTGGATGCTCCATACAGCTGCATATCTTCAAACTTACCCTCAGCCAACAATTGTTCATAATTTTTTTGTGGAAAAATGACGCTTTTAAAGCCTAATCGCCTTGCCTCCCGAACCCGATTTTCAGCCTGACTTACCGGCCGTATTTCCCCGGAAAGCCCCACCTCGCCAAAAATCACCATGGCCGGACGCAAAAGGCGCCCGGCAAAGCTTGATGCCATGGCTACACATATTCCCAGGTCTGCAGCAGGCTCATCAACCCGAATCCCCCCTGCTGCCTTTACAAAAACATCGCAACTGCCCATATTCAAATGGACTCTTTTTTCCAAAACCGCCAATAACAGCTGTAACCGCTTCAAATCCACAGAATCGGAGGTTCTTTTTGGCGGAACATATGGTGTTTTTGCGACCAGGGCCTGAATCTCCACCAGCAACGGTCTTGTCCCTTCGATGACCGGTACTATGACACTTCCGTTATCCTCCTGCCCATCAGATAAAAACAGCTTGGAAGCATCCAAAACATCAATAAGACCGGTATCGCGCATCTCAAAAACACCTATTTCATTTGTGCTTCCGAATCTGTTTTTTATAGCCCTGAGCAAACGATATTCCGCATTATTGCCCCCCTCAAAATACAGTACTGTATCCACTATATGCTCCAGCACCCTTGGTCCGGCCAGTGTGCCATCCTTGGTCACATGCCCTACCACAAATGCGGCAATCCCATTGGTCTTGGCTACCCGTAATATCTCGACGGCACATTCCCTGACCTGGCTTACACTGCCCGGAGCACTTTGGACATCCGGCCGGAATATGGTCTGGATAGAATCAATCACTAAAATTTCTGGTTTCAGATCAACAATGTGCTTTTCAATTACTTCCAGATTTGTTTCGCTGACCACCAATAAGGAATCGGCAACAGCATCAATACGGTCCGCCCGCATCCGCACCTGCTGCACGCTTTCCTCTCCGGTAACATATAGGACCCGCCGCCCCATGCGGGCCCCATTTGCACACACCCGCAATGTCAGACTGGACTTACCAATACCGGGATCGCCAACAATGAGTACCATGGATCCGGCGATTATTCCACCACCCAGCACCCTGTCCAGTTCTGCAGAGCCGGTATTCATTCTCGGGCGTTTTTCGAGAACCACCTCACTGATAGGACATGGCTTGCTTTGGGTTGACAGCCCCAGATTCAATCCACGCTGTTGCGACTTATCCGGTTTTATAATCTCCTCAACCATTGTATTCCACCTGCCACAGCCAGGACATTTTCCCAGCCATTTAGGTGTATCATACCCACATTCCTGACAGACAAACACTGTTTTTGACTTGGCCATTCTTAATGGTTCCTCCTCCTGCTGAAAGGATATTTCAGCAGCCTGATTCCCCACCTTAATATCCATACAATAGCAACTGCAAAGTTAAGCAGATAATTTATCACGCCACCCTTATCCGGCAGCATATTTTTCTTCATCATAAACATCAGGAAAATTCCGCCAGGGTTATAAACAGTGCCTTGAGCATCTTTACCCGTTCTGCGTCAGGCATTGACCCGTAAGCACAATTTGCCGCCTGAAGTACCACTGCCCCCTCGCGGGAGCTTATCATCTGATGCTGAATCAAATATCGCACCATGGCTTTTATCTCAACGAACTCAGTATCAGCATCTATTTTATCAACCATTTCCTCATAAATAATATTCTGCAGTGGCACACGCACAATGCGGATAAATCCGCCTAAACCACGGCGTGATTCTACAGCAAAGCCCTTATCATGAGTAAATCTGGTATTAAGTACATAGCTGATCTGTGATGGTGCACAGGATATCTCATCTGCTATATCGGTACGCCGCAGCTCCACCTGTCCTGTCTGCTGTTCTGCCAATCTGCGAAGTATATATTCCTCTATTAAGTCTGCAATATTGCTCATAATATCACCCTCTGTTATTAATTGATTAATTGACTATTTGACTTTATTATAACCCAAATGGTCTTTTTTTCCAATAACAAAAAGGACTAATTGCAATTGAAAAGGTTATCGGACTTCCGGAAATATCATTGCTGATTAATCAGTCAAGGCTTTCCGGAATGCAATGTGCATCCCCCGCCAATACAGGAGCAACAAAAAAGATGCCGCATGCGGCATCTATCTGTTGTATTATGTAAAATTACTGCTTGTTGTCGTTCAGCTGCTCCTTCGCCTGCTGAACAGCATTTAAAGCCCCACTGATATTTTCAATAACGTGGTTAAATACCTCATTGGCATAGTTATCAGCACTGGCCTTAAGCTGGTTGGAATAATCCTCAGTATCTTTTTTCAGCTTGTTGGCAGCTTCCATGGTCTCATCCATAATCTTTTTTTCCTGTGCCTTGGCCTGCAGGACAATTTCATTCTGCTCAACAGCTTTTTTTGCATATGCCTTGGCCTGTTCAATAGTATGATCAGCCTCACGCTTGGCACCTTCTACCAAACGATCAGCCTCCATCTTTGCTGCCTGGACAATCTCATCCCTTTTCTTGACAATATCACATGCCTCCTGGATTTGAGTAGGCAACTCACTCCTCAAAACATCCATCAGACGAAACAGCTCAACATCATCAATCATTACCTTGTCAACAAAAGGAACCCTATTGGAACCTGCTACCAAATTTTCAATTTCTTCCAAAATATTATCTATTTCCATAATCACAAGCCTGCTTTCTGTAAAAGGTTATCTTACACTGTATCAGCATATCATTTATTTGAAAAATATTCAATAGCAATTGCTACCGATTCTGGTACCAATGTACTTATATCCCCACCAAAATTACATATTTCACGCACTACCGAGGAACTTATATAGGACAGCTCCGGTTTTGTCAAAAGAAAAAATGTATCCAGCTCCGGATGTGTCTGCCTGATAATCTGTGCCTGGCCCTGTTCATATTCAAAATCAGTTATTGAGCGAAGTCCGCGCACAATAACTTTAATATCATTGGCCTCCATGTAATCAGCCAGCAGTCCATCAAAAGAAACGACCTCAACATTGGGGATATCCCGGACCGCCTGCTTTAGTGACTCTATTTTTTGCTCCATAGGCAAAAAGCTTTTTTTTCGCACATTGCTGAAAATCCCCACCACCAGCTTATCAAAAACGCTGGCCGATCTTTTTATTATATCGATATGCCCATTGGTAACGGGATCAAAGCTCCCGGGGAAAATTGCCGTAGTCATTATCTATTCCTCCTGTCCAGCATGTATATCTTCAGCTGAGCTATACTCAAAAAAATTAATCTGTGTGGTCCTGCCATATTTTTGATTGCGCAACAGACGCATGTGCGACAATTCCGGCAGTTCGTTTTCATCCCCGCCCTGCTCCACAACTATCAAGGCCTTATCCTGTAACAGTTTGCTGTCATCCAGCCAGGTAATTGCCCTTTCCCAGAGCCCTTTATGGTAGGGAGGATCGCAAAACACCAGATCAAACCTCTGTCCATTGCGTTCCAGTCTTCCCATGCCGGCAAAAACATCTCCCCTGATGATTTCCGCCTTATCTGACAGCCGGGTATGTCTGGCGTTAAAGGTTATAATATCAGCAGTAGCTGCATCTATAAAGCATGCGCTTTCAGCACCACGGCTCAGGGCCTCCAGGCCCAGCCCCCCGGTTCCCGCAAAAATATCCAATACTTTTTTTCCAAGCACCTCACTGCCCAGTATACTGAAAAGGGACTCCTTTACCCTGTCAGATGTCGGCCGGGTAGCCATACCTCTTGGAGTTTTAAGATTACAGCCCCGTGCTGAACCAGTAATTATCCGCATAAAAAACCTCATTAAGATCGCCCTCGGAAAGATTAATTCCAAAATGTCTTCCTGACATCTGCAAGGGGCGAATTCACATTTTCAGATTATTTACATGATCTTTCATGTATTTTACATTTTATAATTATACTATATGACCATAGCAAATTGCTATATACCCATTTTTCATATTCCATCCCTCCAAAAAAGAAGCCTTGCCTGGCTTCTTTTTTCTTTTCCCCTGTAATACTGTATAATATCGGTATACAAGCTCCATGTAGTCATGGATATCTGTTTGCTGCCATATACAGCTGACAGCATCAACCATATTTTCTGAGGTCATTATGAAAAAAATTACCATATCGTATATAATTTACATTTTAATATTTTTAATACTGCTATTAGGCATCTGGAAATTGATATTTCCCTTGCCAACAGGAGAGGAGCTGTCAAATGCGGAGCCTGAAGTCACCCATCAGGTACTGCTCATTCCGCTTGACAGCAGGCCACCATGTTCAAAGCTCCTCATCGACAATGGTCATACAGCTGGCATTTCCATTATAACACCACCCACGGAATATATGGATTATTATACCCAGGCAGGAGAAACCGGCAAGCTTCGGGAATGGACTGCAACACAAATCCACACCTGTGACAGGGCCATTATATCTATCGACCAGCTTTTATATGGCGGTCTTATTGCCTCCAGAAACAACCACATTACCAACAACGATATTACAGCCTTGGTAAAATATCTGGAGCAGCTGCATAAGGATAATCCTGCCGTAAAGCTGTATGCCTTTTCAATTTTACCCAGGATGAATCCCCCTGACATAGTGGAAAATTTTCATGACCGCAAGCAAATCATGGAATGGTCACGGCTAATCCATCAATATGACAACAGCCCCCATTCCGAAACCTTGGACAAAATCAAACAGCTGGAGCAGGACATATCACCTGACCACCTAAGGTTATACAGGGAAATATATGACAGAAATTTTTACCTTAATTGCCAATTGGCACAATTAGTAGAAAACGGAACCCTGCATCAGCTGGTTTTGGGACAGGATGATGGTGAGGCCTTAAGTCTGCCCAACCTCAAGCTCCAGGAATTTTGCCATTATGCAGAAAAAAAGGGGCTATCCAAGGACAAGCTGGCTGTTATTCACGGTGCCGATGAGGTGGCACTGTCCATCCTTGCCAATTTGGCGGCTGAATATAATCCACAAAGCCATCCATTGAATGTATATGTCGATTACAGCTCTTCTGAAGCAGCTCATAGGCTGTTACCATACATGGCAATAGACAATGAAGCCACTGCAACAGAACGCCTGAATTTTCATAAGGCAAAGCTGGTAAACTCCCCGGATGAGGCAGATTATATATTGTTTATAAGCAGTACCGGAAAAGATACCATGAACTGCCGTCAGGACAGCCTGCACAAATTAAATGAATATCACCGTGCAGGAAAATATGTGGCCCTGGTAGACCTCACTCAGTCCTTCTCCGCCCAGGAAGCGTTATTTCCCCTGCTGTTAAAGGAGGAATACCCGGTAAACAGCCTGATTGCCTATGCAGGTTGGAATACTGCCAGCAATTCAATTGGCACTGCTGTTGCCCAGGCAGCAATGTATTTAACAGCACTGTCAGGTGGTGGTGACCAGGATGCCATAGTCTGCAGAAACCTTAGGAATCTTAACAACCGCTTTTGCGAGGATTATTATTATCTGAAGGATGTAATCGACCTGGTAAATATCAATCTCAGGAAAAAAGGATATATGAATGTTTATGATCTGGATTTACAGCACAATTATCTATGGTCAACAGATATGCTGCAAAATACAATGAAGCAAAGGCTGACACAGTACAAACATTCTGCTGCGGCAAAAAAGCCTTTTACCCTCAAAGACAGCAGCACTACATACCAGATATCAGATATTCTTCTGGAAGCATATTTCCCTTGGCCACGGACCTTTGAAATCAATTTAGACACTACCCTGAAAATAAGAAAGGGACAAAAATAATAAAATGCGGCTTTTTCATTGGCAGTTTGTCATCTGCCAATAAATTAAGCCGCATTTCTCATTGTTTAGCCCCATAAGCACGGAAATCAACAGAGCCCTTTATTCCACCACCTGGAGCATGACCTTGACAGGCATGCCCACCTCACTGTCCAACCACTGTTGGAAGCGTTTTTGTTCTTCTTCGTTTAATTCTCCTGTCAGATATGCCAAGGCAAAAAACTTACTGTAAACCACCTGCCCCTTATCATCTTCACTGGGAATAGCTGCGCCCTCAATTGTTTTAAATTGCGGAAACAAAATTGGCGCTTTTTTGTTAATATTGGCTATGATGTTTTTATCCTCTGTCAGGCGTTTATATGCAGGAGCGTAGGTAAGGCTATGCTCCTTATATTTTTTTACCTCATCCTGAAGCTCATCATATGAAATCCCACCCATCTTACGCCAACGGGGATCAAGAATGTTTTGTAGGTCCTCAGCCTGGACACTGCCCAAAAAATCATTCTGAATGATATGCAGCTTGAAGCCTGCCAGCCTGGAATATGCAGAAAGGCCCTCTTCAAAAGTGTCCTTCTCATCGGCAGTAACTGTACGCCCAATTATTGTCAGCTCCAGTCGCTGCTCCGGTTCGTTGATGTTGTAGGATACAACCTGCAGATCATTGCCGTGAAAATTTTTCTCAATAAATGTCTGTATCTGTACCTGCTCCAGATTGGCATTGACGCTATGATAAGCCATGTACATACTGGGAAGCACAATCAATATCCCCAATGCAGTCAATCCCCAACGCTGTTTTTTAAAGGCCTGCTCTGATACATAAGCCTTTGCAGGCACCTTAATGAGTTTTAGGACCAGGAAAGTGGTAAGGCAAATGAAAAAACTATTAATAAAGAAAAGGTACAATGCACCAAAAAAGAATTTTAGGGAATGGTGTGCCAAGCCGTAACCGGCTGTACAAAGTGGTGGCATAAGCGCAGTAGCAATGGCCACACCGGGTATCACATTACTTTTTTCACTTCTGGTACTGCCTATAATACCGGCCAAGCCACCAAAAACAGCTATTAAAACATCCCATATGGTAGGCTCAGTACGGGCCAGCAATTCGGATGATGCCGTATCGATTGGTGAAAGACTGAAATACAGGGCCGAGGTCAAAACTGAAAGTATTACCTGAAAAACAAGCTTCCAGAACGACTCCTTGACATAACTGCTGTCATATGTAGCCATACCATAACCTATGGACATGATTACCCCCATCAGTGGTGATATAAGCATGGCACCAATAATGACCGCCGTACTGTTCATATTTAAGCCAATGGATGCGATGAAAATTGCCAGAATCAGGATACACATATTGGTTCCCTTAAGGGTCCCGCCGGAATAGATGCGTTCAGCGATTTCCGACAAAGGTGCACGATCCTTTTGCAAATCGAAAATATTACCAATGATATTTTTTAAAATTTCCATAGTCCAATCTCCCCAGATCACCCGTATACAATAAAAGGCACTGATATCCCCTGGCGCCTTTGCACGATTTAACATTATAACGCCATTGTTCAAATTTTTCTTCTTTAGAAGAAAAATCTTCCAATTAGCGTTTCAACGAGCTGGGAGATATGCTCACCAGCTGTTGTAGTTTGTTTTCCCCCACCTAAAGAGGAAGGGGACCTCTTAAAGCTCGTTATTATCATTTTCCCACATCATACCAACCATTTGATTCATGTGCAATATTAACTCCATCATTTTATCAACGGGAAAATCATATTTTTCTTGACACAGTAAAATGAATGTCGTATACTAATTATCGTTGCAAAGAAAATATATAGGGGTATCGCCAAGTTGGTAAGGCACTGGATTCTGAATCCAGCATTCGTAGGTTCGAGTCCTGCTACCCCTGCCAAAAACAAATTTACGCTCTGCTGTAGGCAGAGCGTTTTTTATTGCAATGTGCATTTTCCCCACAAGGCACAATCCTATCGCCTTACACCTTTTTAGGATGAACAAATAATGCCTTGATAGTGATATTAACTTTTTTGACCGCCATTCCTGTCAGATTTTCAACTTCCTTTTTCACCATGGCCTGTAATTGTTGAACCAGTGTCGGGATATGCTTGCCAAAGGAAATAATTACATCACAGTTGAGTTCTATTCCCTGGGATTCATAGCCCACAGCCCCATCGCCCTTATAAATATGCCGCACCTCAGCCAGCACGACCTTGTTCACGCTGCCGCTGTCCAAAAGTATTTTCCTGACAATAGCTTCAATGGCCGAATCCTCAATTACCAGCTTTCCACAATAGCTGAATACAGGCCGCACAATTGATTTTTCTCCCAGATGCCTATGCCTGCTCCGCTGACTTTCACTGTTCCGCTTTAGCAATGAACTGAGAGAATCTACCAAATATCCTGAAAAATGCGGCTTTAATTCTATCGTAGGTACAGGGATAACATGCTTTCCCTGTTGCAGGCGATGATCCCGGGCCTTATCAATCTCAGCCTGGGTGGCGATATCCTCTATATGAATAAATCTTGAGATTTCCGGCAACCTCAGTGCCTTGGCAATCTTAATGACCATATTTTCAGAGGTACCCAAAATCAAAATTTTCTTTGGCTGACTGTTTTCAATGGCATTACGAACTTCGTCAGCATGGCCTGGCAGGACAAAAATAGCCCTTTTTACTGCCAGCACCTTATTCTGTTCTTTTTTGGCCGAGCTTCCTGCCAATATTTTGCCATCCTTGATATACAAGCCATCATCAATAATAGCATCCGCCTGTGTATTATGTGCAACCAGCAGCGCTCTATGACTTTTACCTGTGCCACTGGGACCAACAAAAGCAATAACCTCCAAAAAATCACCACCTATGCAATTCATAACGCAATTATTCACATTTTCCTTCCTTAAAAGAAAAATATTACTATTAGCATTTCAACGAGGCCAGAAACATGCACACCCCCTGTTATGATATGCTGCCCACCTACAGGAGATAAGGATTTCTTTACCCTCATTATTTTTACATATTTGGATCACGATATAGCTCAGCAGCATAGCTGTCATCAATTACAAAGTCTCCCAGGGATAACGGTGACCGGCCGGGTATGCCATGAAAATCCGAACCACCTGTTACCATCAGATTATAACGGTTGGCCATTTCCAGATACCGTGCCGTATCCTCACTGTCATGCTTCGGATAAAAGGCTTCAACACCTTCTATCCCCTGTTTAAGCAGCTGCTCCACCAAGACATCATCCCTTATCAGCTTTGGATGAGCCAATACAGGAATCCCCCCGCTTTGCTTTATCAGATCTATTATTTCACCAGGTTCAAGACGAAAATGGGAAACATATGCAGGACGCCCCTTCTCCAGGATTTCCTCAAAGCATGCCCTTACTGATGAAAAATACCCTTTCTTCACCATAGCCTGTGCAATGTGTGAACGACTGATGGAAGTACTGTCCTCGGCAATTTCCAACACATCCGTTTCGGAAATATCATACTCCATCTCCTGCAGTTTTTTAACAATACTGGAAAATCTGGACCATCTTGCCTCCACAACATCATTCAGCTTATCAGTCAGATTTTTGTCATAAATATCAATATTGTAACCCAAAATATGAATTTCCTGGGTCTCATGATGTGCACTAAACTCTATCCCGGGTATTATCTTGATACCCTTGGCCGGATAAAGCCCCGCCTCATACAGCTGACAAATACCATTTACTGTGTCATGATCAGTAATGGCAATATAATTAAGGCCTGCTGCCTTTGCAGCATCCACAATTTCCTCAGGATTCAACAGCCCATCGGAGCATCGGGTGTGCATATGTAAATCACTTGACATAGATTTTCTCTCCATCACATGGTTTTAGCGATATATATTCGCAATTTTAACCAAAAGTCCTGCTTTGAGCACCTAAGACTTTACTGATCTTCATTTATCAGAATTCTTTCTATTCCTGTGGAACGATTAGTAGCGTCCTCGATGTCCACTATTACAGCCGAATACACTGCAGGACCATCAGCCAATTCAAACCTCACAGGCATGCAGGATGTAAATTTTTTAATAATAATATCAGCTTTAACGCCCAGAACAGAATTCAACGGTCCCACCATTCCCAGATCGGTAATATATGCAGTACCGTTAGGCAAAATCCTCTGGTCAGCAGTCTGAATATGGGTATGTGTCCCCACTACTGCCTGAACCCTGCCATCGAGATAATATCCCATAGCCATTTTTTCAGATGTAGTTTCAGCATGAAAATCCAATATGGTAATATCAGCCTGATCTTTTATTTCAGAAAGCACATCCTCGATTTTCTGGAAGGGACAATCCATCTCCGGCATAAAAGCACGGCCGGACATATTAACAACAGCAATATTTTTAGCCTTGAAAGGATAAATACACCATCCTTTTCCCGGCGCCCCTTCAGGGTAATTGGCCGGCCGTATCAGATACGGCTCAGAATCAATCAAGCCATAAACTTCACGGTTATCCCAAATATGATTACCGGAGGTAATGATATCTGCGCCATTATTATACAGCTCATCCAGTGATTTTCGGCTCACGCCTTTGCCACCGGCAGAATTCTCACCATTCACTATTACAACATCAACATTATGTTTTTGACGAAGCTCCCGGGTATGCCTGGCAAAAGCCTTGCGTCCAGGCCGTCCCACTACATCGCCAACAATCATCAATCTCATGGATATTACCTCACATAATCAGGCAGGTCAAAGAGCCACCTGCCTGCAATAACGCCATTGCTCAAATTTTCCCCAGAAGGAAAATATTCCAATCAGCATTTTACCGAAGGGCACTAGCTCTACGCCGCACTAGGCGGGAGATATGCCCACCGCCTATTATTCATTTCTTCCCCCACCTAAAGAGGAAGAGGACATCTTAAGCTCATTATATATAATCGTTACCAAAAACCATTACTCTGCCCTCTTCACGGACAGCCACCACAGATTCATTGATACGATTTTCCTTCAGGAATCTGATACGATGGTCTATCATTTCGGCCTGGGTGGCCAACAAATCCTCATCAGCATTTTTATTATCATCAGCTAAGATATTATCACCAAACCTGTCTTTCAACAAGTGCAGCAGCAATCCAACCTCATTGTGGGAAAAAGTTGCTAAATCCCTGTATATATGAAGAGAATAATCAGAATAAAACAGGGCGAACTCCGCATCACGGCTATATTCAATATCATGATACAGCTTGATACTGTCAATAATAAACTGCTTATCAGCCACAAAGGTATCAGGATCCGGTTCCCCTTTTACGGAAACTTCCATGATTATGGCCTTGCGCCTGGAGTCCAAGGTAATTTTGGAAAACTCCGGATAACATATCAGCAACGATGCCAATAATTGAACACTGTCCATGCTAACTTCACTTTCAGTACTGTTTGAATGCTCCATATTACCTACCCCCTTCAACATAATGACAAAAAATTCTAAAGAGCCGGCTAATCTGCCGGCTCGCTCATATCTTTTTTGAGAACACCCATATTAATTTCATTTGCAGGTAAATCCAACAAGTGTTCAGTACATGATTATTATACCTTATATTAGACTTCTTTTCCAGTCTTTGTTCCTGGCTATAATAAAAACAAAATCGGGCTGTTGCAGATGCAACAGCCCGACACTTAATGTCCCCAGTTATTATTTAGCATAATCCACTACCCGGGTTTCGCGGATAATGGTTGCCTTGATCTGTCCTGGATATTCCAGCTCAGCCTCAATTTTCTTGACGATATCATGTGCCAGTGCAACTGACTCAACATCATCTACCTTATCAGGTTTAACCATGACACGAATCTCACGACCTGCCTGAATAGCAAAGCATCTCTCAACACCATTAAAGCTTTCGGCAATCTCCTCCAGCCTGCTCAGTCTCTTGAGATAAGTCTCCAGACTTTCACGACGGGCTCCAGGGCGCGCAGCTGACACTGCATCCGCAGCGGCTACCAATACAGCTTCTACCGTCATAGGCTGCTCATCACCATGATGAGCTGCAATTGCATTAATAACCAGCTTGGATTCCCTGTATTTCTTGGCAATATCTGCACCAATAGTGACATGTGTTCCTTCGACTTCATTATCTATTGATTTACCAATATCATGAATCAGACCGGCCCTCTTGGCCAACATAACATCCACGCCAAGCTCAGCGGCCATCATCCCTGCCAAATGCGCAACTTCAACGGAATGATTTAATACATTCTGTCCATAACTTGTCCGATAGCGCAAACGGCCCAACAGCTTCACAATCTCTGGATGCAGTCCATGAACTCCCGTATCAAAGGTAGCCTGTTCACCAGCCTCCTTGATACGCTGATCCACCTCACGGCGAGCCTTTTCAACCATTTCCTCTATACGGGCAGGATGAATACGACCATCCGTAATCAACTTTTCCAGGGCAATTCTGGCCACCTCACGGCGGACAGGATCAAATCCAGAAAGAATTACTGCTTCCGGAGTATCATCAATAATCAGGTCTATACCGGTCATAGTCTCCAAGGCGCGGATATTACGCCCTTCACGACCAATAATGCGTCCCTTCATCTCATCATTAGGTAATGCCACAACAGAAACTGTGGTTTCTGCCACATGATCAGCAGCACAGCGCTGAATAGCCAGAGATATAATGTTTCTGGCTTTTTTCTCTGCCTCATCCTTGGTCTGCTGTTCGTACTCCTTAATCATCAATGCTTTTTCGTGTTTCAGTTCTTCCTCAACCTCAACCAAAAGCATGTTTTTTGCATCTTCAGTGGAAAGTCCTGATATTCTTTCCAGTTCAACCTTCTGTTTTTCGTGAAGTTCATTGACCTCAGCACGCGCTTTTTCCAATTTTGCTTCTCTGGAGGAAAGGTTTTCTTCCTTTTTCTCCAAGGCATCAATCTTACGGTCAAGATTTTCTTCCTTCTGTACTACACGGCGTTCATGACGCTGGATTTCGGATCGGCGTTCACGAGTATCCTTATCAAGCTCCTGACGAAGACGATGAACATCTTCCTTCGCCTCGAGCATTTTCATTTTTTTAGCAGCCTCACCTTTTTCCTCAGCGTCTCTCACAATGCGTCGTGCTTCTTCTTCAGCAGAACCGATCTGCTTCTCTGCAGATTGCTTACGCATCATATATCCACAAAAGCCACCGATAATAAGTGCACCAACAGCTGCCACAACTATCTCAATGATAATAACACACCCCCTTTTTAATTAATAAGCCATTTAAGCATTAATTATCATCAAAATTGACTGTATATGACCACACAGCCATTCTATTATATTGTACTGAAATTAGTAAACAGTGTCAAGGAAGGATACCCTAGGAGCCCATTATTTGCGCCATTCTGAAGTATCAAAAATCAATGTCACAGGACCATCATTCTCCGACACCACCTTCATGTCTGCACCAAATTCTCCATGCTGAACAACAAAACCTTTTAAACGGCACAGCTCCAAAAATTTTTCGTAAAGGGGGATTGCCATGGAAGGCTTACCTGCCCCCGAAAAGCTGGGCCTGCGGCTTTTCAGATCTGCAAACAGCGTAAACTGGGATATCACCAGGAGACTCCCTCCTACAGTTTCCAGATTCAGGTTCATCTTACCCTTTTCATCAGAAAAAATCCTGCAATTGCATATTTTTTCAGCTAAAATCTCCACATCACTTTCCGTATCATCAGGCGCAATTCCCAACAAAACCAAAAAGCCCCTGCCAATTGAACCATTAATTTTTTCTTCTATTTCCACTGACGCAGAATTTACACGGGTAACTACGGCTTTCATATCAAAACTATCCTCCATACAGAATATATTTTTTCTATACAAAAAAGGCCCGCATTTGCAGCAGGCCCTTTGCCTAAAACAATACCATATTATTGTATCATAATTAATATTATTTACCAGCCTTCATTCTGTTCATGGCACTAAACAATGCCATGATGGAAGCGGTAATAATATCTGTATCCATCCCGGCCCCCCAGGTTATTTTCCCATCAGGCCCGGTAATGCCAATATATGCCATGGCCCGGGAATTGGCACCTATTTCAAGAGCATGCTCACTATAGGTCAAGTCTGTATACTTAATATCGGTATTTTCCTGAATGGCGTTTGAAACAGCATCCAGGCGGCCATTCCCCTTGGCCTGGAAGGTAACCGGCTTACCATCAATTTCAAGATCAACAACACCGGAGCGGCTGCCATCAACATCCTTTTTCAGAATAAAATCTATCAATTTATAAGGTGCTTCCACATTTACATAATTATCGTGGAAAATCTGATAAATTTCATCCGGCATCAATTCCTTATGCTTGTGATCGGAAACGCTCTTTACGCAATATCCAAAGTCCTCACGCATTTTCTTCGGCATGGAAATTCCGTATTTCTGTTCCATGATAAAGGCTACCCCGCCCTTACCCGACTGACTGTTAATACGAATTACATCGCCATCGTACTCCCTGCCCACATCATGAGGATCTATAGGCAGATACGGTGTGGTCCAATGATCAGGATCTTCTTCATCACGCCACTTCATCCCCTTGGCAATAGCATCCTGATGTGACCCTGAAAAAGCTGCAAACACCAATGCTCCAGCATATGGCTGACGAGGAGGCACCTGCATTCTGGTAACCTTTTCATAGAGATCAACCAGCTTTGGCATATCCGTAAAATCCAGTTTTGGATCAACACCTAAAACAAACATGTTCATGGCCAGGGTAACAATATCCACATTACCTGTACGCTCACCGTTACCAAACAAAGTCCCTTCTACACGGTCAGCACCTGCCAATAGGCCAAGCTCTGTATCCGCTACACCACAGCCCCTGTCATTATGTGGATGAAGGGACAGCTCTATTGCATCACGGTACTTGATATTTTGAGAAATATATGCTACCTGCATGGCATACACATGAGGCATCGACATTTCAACTGTTACCGGAATATTGATGATGGCCTTGTGCTCCGGCGTTGGCTTCCAAACATCAAGAACGGCATTACATACTTCCAGGGCATATTCAGGCTCCGTACCGGTAAAGCTCTCCGGAGAATATTCAAAGCGATAATCAGCACCGGCTTCCTCTGTAAGCTTCTTTAAAAGCTTTGCACCATCAATGGCAATCTGTTTTATTTCCTCCCTGGACATTCTGAAAACCTGCTGTCGCTGTGCTACAGAAGTGGAATTATAAACATGTACTATGGCATTCTTTACCCCTTCCAGAGCCTCAAAGGTTTTTTTGATAATATGCTCACGGGCCTGGGTCAATACCTGCACGGTAACATCGTCAGGAATAAGATTTTCTTCAACAAGACGACGGAGAAATGCATATTCTGTTTCCGAAGCAGCGGGAAAACCTACCTCAATTTCTTTAAAGCCCACTTCCACCAGCATCTTAAAGAACTCTATTTTCTCATCAAGGCTCATTGGAATAATCAATGCCTGATTACCATCCCGCAAATCCACAGAACACCATTTAGGCGCCTTGTCAGGGAATTCCTTATACATCCAGCTCATATCTGGTTTTGGTGGCATATAATAGCCCTTGGAATATTTTGTATAATTCTTCATTGCACTCTCCCCTTTTTATTTATGGAAATGATTAATTTTTCTTTCTGAACATACTGTAACTGTACCTAAACAAAAAACCCTTCATCTCCAAAGAGACGAAAGGCTGCCTTTCGTGGTACCACTCAATTTTGTACTTATAAACAAAGTACACACTCACCGGACATTATCAGCAACACCTAATTAAATGCCCTCCTGATATAACGGTCAGCTCCGGCTCCACCTACCACCACTGCTACACACCTGCGGCTTCAGCTGGCTGCTCCGAGGCCAGTTCACCAAGAATCATCTGCCGGCTCGCACCTACCGCCAGCTCTCTATAAGACTCCCCAAGGCTAATACTCCTCATCAACACATTCACATATTCACCTGACTCGTTAAATATATCACAGCCCAATCTAATTTTCAAGATGTTATAATAAAAAAATATACTATTTGTAAAGTTTTTGTCCTTGTATAAAAGTCATTTGTTCATTTTTCTATATAAATCAATTTAGGGAAATATTTCATATTGAGTAATTGGAAAAAATAAATTATAATGCAGTCGAAAACCATCATCATACCTTTATTCAAGTTTTTTTAAGCAGAAAGCTGCTCAATTTGATGTATTCCACCAAAGGACCCGATTGCAGAATAATATGGGTTTATATTAAGGAGGGATTTCTCATGATCAAAGACAGTATGAAAAAGCACAAAGGCAGCTGTCAAGCCTTAACAGGCAAAATCAGGACTATTCTCGCAATAATGATTGCGTTCTGTTGTATGATTGGGCTGAGCAATGTTTCGCCCGCCGAGGCCACCATCAACATGTACAATGTTGATACCGGTGTGCAGGGAATTATTGGTACCTGGCTCGAGGATGGCTCACCTAATTCCCGAACACTAAAAATCAATCCCGGTTACACTTATGAACTAATTGAACCTAATGGTGCAACCACACATGGCACCATAAAAGTTTGGGTTGAAGAATATATTGACGGCTCCTATGTCCCTTGGTTTAACTTTACCGATAACGACGGACACCGCTGGGCTGACTTTGCAAAAAATGATTTAGACGGCTCCCTGCAGACAGATCTCTGGTCTGGGCAGGACGGTGCCATGCATTTTGCACGCTGCAACAACAATGATTACGCAGCTACAAGCGAAGGAGTAGCACCAAAGGATTATCTTGGTGTGTGGGGCTGTGGTCGCTGCACCATAGCAATTGAAAAAAAGGCCAACGCCTATATAGCAACCATTACCTGGGCAAACAGCGCCGCCGAACAACGGGAGTGGGTTTATAACTGCCGTTATGATAAACAAAATGCCATTCTGGTATCACCAGGAAATGGCATATGCACCGACTCTATTGTCTACGACAATGGGAAGGAAGCCGACATCAATGTATATGATGATGGCAGCTGTGAGTTTATCATGCGTGAAGGTGTACTGAAATGGAAGGATAAAAAAGAAAATGCTGCCCAGGACATGGATTTCATCCGTTGACAGTAGCTGCTGATATACATATACCTGCTGCAATGTCCGCTCCGATAATATCCGGCAGCAACTGAACAATGGTCACGGTACCACAAAAAAACAACCCCGTCTTCAGGATGCACAGTCAATCAGACTGACATTCTCATGAAGACGGGGTCGTTTTTTATTTATCAAGCCTTGTTAAATGAAATATGACCATCGGTCATCGTCATGGACACATTGTCCCCTTCAGCTACATCGCCTCTGATAATGGCCTTGGATAATTCTGTTTCAATCACACGGGTCAGAAGCCTCCGTAATGGTCTGGCGCCAAAGTCAGGATCGTAGCCTTCCTCTGTCAGGAACTGCAATACTTCATCATCCCAGCTAAGGGTAATCTTTATCTGCCTGCTTACCCTCTCATTAAGACTCTTGAGCATAAGATTGGCAATGGCCTTCACCTGTTCCTTGGCAAGGGACTTAAACACCACGATATCATCTACCCGGTTCAGGAACTCAGGACGGAAATAGTCCTTCAGCAGCTCTTTTACAGCTGCCTCGGCTTCACTGTACTCCTTATTCAAGATCTCATGAGACCCCAAATTGGAAGTCATAATGATAACCGTATTCTTAAAGTTTACAACTCTTCCCTTACCATCAGTAAGCCGCCCATCATCCAAAATCTGCAGCAGCACATTAAAGACATCCCGGTGAGCTTTTTCTATCTCATCCAATAATATAACACTATATGGCTGCCGCCGAACCGCTTCGGTAAGCTGTCCCCCTTCCTCATAGCCCACATAGCCCGGAGGAGCACCTATAAGCCTTGCTACCGAATGCTTCTCCATATATTCACTCATATCAATGCGGATCATACTGCGTTCAGAATCAAACAACGCCTCTGCCAGCGTCTTGGCCAGCTCGGTCTTGCCCACACCTGTCGGACCCAAAAAGATAAAGGAGCCTATCGGCCTGTCAGGAGCCTTGATACCAGCCCGGGCCCGAAGGATAGCCTCACTTACAACAGTTACAGCCTCATCCTGCCCCACAACCCTTTCATGAAGATTGTCCTCCAGATGCAGAAGCTTCTCCCGTTCACCGGTCATCATCTTTGTTACAGGAATACCTGTCCAGCGGCTTACCACCTTGGCAATATCCTCTTCACCTACCTCTTCCTTGAGAAGCTGGTTATCACCGGCCTTGGCCGCAATAGCTGCTTCTTCCTCCTGGAGCTTCTTTTCCAGTTCCGGAAGTTTTCCATATTTCAGTTCAGACAGCCGGCTCAGATCATATTCCCTTTCAGCGGTTTCCATTTGACTCCGTACCGCATCCATTTCTTTTTTTATGCCCCTGATACGCAGAATGGACTGATGCTCAGAATCCCACTCTTCCTGCAGAGCCTCCTGCTCCTGCTGCAGCTTTGTTTTTTCTGCCTGTATTGCAGCCAGCTTTTCCTTTCCTGCCGTATCAGTTTCCTTTTGCAGCGCCTGTTCTTCAATCTCCAGCTGCAATATCTTGCGGCGAACCTCATCCAGTGGAGCAGGCATTGATTCTATCTCTGTCCTCAGCTTGGCTGCAGCTTCATCAACCAAATCAATGGCCTTGTCCGGGAGGAATCTGTCAGAAATATACCTGTCTGACAGGACAGCTGCAGATACCAGCGCAGCATCCCTGATTCTTACGCCATGATGCACCTCATAACGTTCCTTGAGCCCACGAAGAATGGAAATTGTATCCTCCACACTCGGTTCGCCCACCATGACAGGCTGAAAACGACGCTCCAGGGCTGTATCCTTTTCGATGTATTTACGGTATTCATTCAGTGTTGTCGCACCAATACATCTGAGCTCGCCCCTTGCCATCATAGGTTTCAGCAAATTGCCTGCATCCATGGATCCTTCAGAAGCCCCTGCTCCCACAACGGTATGCACCTCATCAATGAATAATAAAATCTGTCCATCAGACTTCACAACCTCGTTGAGTACTGCCTTTAAACGCTCCTCAAACTCACCACGGTACTTGGCGCCGGCGATCAAAGCTCCCATATCCAGTGAGTACAGTGTCTTACTTTTCAGTGATTCAGGCACATCACCAGCTACAATACGGCGGGCCAGGCCTTCAACTATGGCGGTTTTACCAACTCCCGGCTCACCAATTAGCACAGGATTGTTTTTGGTACGGCGAGACAGTATTTCTATGGTCCGGCGAATTTCCTCATCCCGTCCTATTACAGGATCAAGTTTTCCTTGTCTGGCTATCTGGGTAAGATCCCGTCCATATTTTTCCAAGGCCTGATAGCTTTCCTCCGGATTGGCTGAATTAACACTTTGCTTCCTGTTCTTCTTGATTGAATCAGCAACCTTGCTTCTGGTAAGTCCAAACTGACGGCATATCTCCTTGGCTTCTTCCCCGCCATCCTCACATATTGCCAAAAGCAAATGCTCAGTGCTTATGTAGGAGTCACCCATTTCCCCTGACAATTGGTCGGCCCTGGCCATAACACGGCCCAGTTCGACACTCATGGTAAGGCGGTCCTGCCCTTTTACGCTTGGAATTTTCTTTAGCTGATTTTCAAGGCTGGCCTGCAGGGACCTGATATCCACCTGTAAATCATTGAAAACTGTTTCCAGAAGTCCCTCCGGCTCCTTGGAAAGCGCCAGCAGTACATGCAGCGAGCCAATCTCCTGATGATAGTGAAGCGCCGCATTTTGCTGGGCAGATTGCAGTGTATTTAAAACTCTTTGAGTATATTTTTCCTGTTCCATATATATCCCTCCAAACTATGTATATATATATTCCTATGGTTATTATAAAACAA
The DNA here is from genome assembly GCF_024697385.1 of Anaerovibrio sp. GTDB lineage: Bacteria > Bacillota > Negativicutes > Selenomonadales > Selenomonadaceae > Anaerovibrio. The sequence goes on along the minus strand of NZ_JAILFV010000130.1, from coordinate 14,088 downwards.
TTAGTCAAAAAGTCAATATATTTTTAGACTTTTTGACTAATTAAGTATAAATCCGCCTGTCCCCAAGCTTAAGCTTTTACACACAAAAAAGTGGGCTGCTTCCAGCCCACTGAATCATATCACTTGAAGCTCCTTATACTTACCTTAAAGATTGTCCCCTTTCCCAGCTCGCTTTCAACATCTATACGCCCATTATGGGCCTCAACAATACTTTTGGCAATGGCAAGTCCCAATCCGTTACCACCCATTGCTCTCGAGCGTGCCTTGTCCACGCGGAAAAATCTTTCGAACAGCTTCTTGATGTCTTCATGAGATATACCAATACCATTATCCCTGACAGAAAAATACAGATTGTTTCCCTTTTTACCATCAAAGGACATGGTTACCTCACCACCATTATGGGTGTATTTGATGGCATTATCCACTAAGATCAGCATGAGCTGTTGGATTTTCTGTTCATCACCCTTGCAGGTAGCTTCTCCCACAGCGTTCAGGGTAATAGTTATATCCTTTTTTTCAGCCAAAGGCTGCATTTTCCTGCTAAGCTGCTCCATCAGTGCAATAATGTCAAATTCATGAATATTAAGTTTTTCAGCATTATTGTCCGAGCGGGCAATCTGCAGTAATGAGCCCACAAGAGCAGACATTTTTTTTACTTCATCCTTTAAATCCAAAACCACCTGTTTTAAAAATGGTGATTCGATGGCCGGGTCATTTAACAGCAAATCAGCTGATGCCATAATAACGCTTAAAGGTGTTCGTAGCTCATGGGATGCATCTGCCGTAAACTGCCGTTGCCTGTAGTATGCCTGTTGCATTGTCCCCACAATGCGTCCGGAGACAATATGCCCAAGAATAATTGCTGCCAATAATGCTATAAAGGAAATACCACCGTAAAAATATGCGGCTTTTCTGATGCCCTTATACAGTGCAGAAACATCCTTTCCCAGGTACACCATACCGATTTTTTCTCCAGTTGCCAGCCTTACATCACAGGCAGTCATCATCAGCACTTTTGGTTTTTCCTCATCCTGCTTTTGAACGAATACTGCAACGTCTTCTACCGGAACCTCCCCGGCCTTGATTACCTCCAGCACATCGTTTTCTATACGCTCAGGAGCTCTTGAATAATTTTGAAGCTTACCACTTTTATCATAAGTATAAAAGAACATTCTCTCCCTTTTTCCCAGGTCATCACCACCGATATAAACCCCGTTCAAGGTCAGGGCAGATTCGGTCTCTGAAACGGAATGCACCATCTCTGACAATTCATGGGCCTGCTCGGATGTTACGGCCCACTCCATGGTCTGATGAGCCAAAAAAATAATGATGATAAACAATCCAAACATCAACAGTGAATATATGGCTGTGAGACGCATACGACTGCGGGAGAATACGCCTTTGGTATTAGTACTATTTTGTTTCAAGTTTATAGCCAACTCCCCTGATCGTACTGATCATAATTCGACCATCTGCCAGATCCAGCTTTTTCCTGATCAGCTTGACATAAGAATCAATATTATTGGAGCTGACATCAGATTCTATGCCCCAAATCCTGTCCAGGATAATTTCTCTTGGCACCACTATTCCTATATTCTGCACAAGAAGATCAAAAATCTGAAATTCCCGTGGAGAAAGCTGTACCTCCTGATTTCCCTTCATTAACAGCTTAGAAGTTCTGTCCAGGGTAAAGCCGGCCAATTCCACAATATCCTGCTGAATCTTTTGGCTGCTGCGCCGACTGAGTGCCCTTAATCTTGCCATAAGCTCTGAAAACTCAAATGGCTTTACCAGGTAATCATCTGCCCCGGCATCCAGTCCTGTTACCCTGTCCTCCACGGCGTCCCTGGCTGTCAGAAGGAGTATGGCCCGCTGATAACCATCAGCCCGCAATCTGCGGCATGCATCCACACCTGTTTCCTTCGGCATCATCCAGTCCAGAATCAGCACATCAAACTCTTCATACATGGCACATTCGTAAATCAGATCACCTGTAGTCACCCACTCAGTGGATATGCCATCCTTTTCAAGCATATACTGAGTCAGCTTTCCAAGCTTCATATCATCCTCTGCCAATAAAACTCTCACAATGTTCACCCCATCCCAAACCCGGAAAGCTGTGGGGCAGATATACCGCCCTGGGCAAAGCCCCCTCAGTTTCCTTTTAATCTACATAATAGTAACATATTTTGAAAAATAACTGAAAGCTACGGGACAATTACACGGGAAATACCAATCGACCTGAAATCCCCTGAGTGCTCCATCACCCCGGCAAATAAAAAATACGCCAAAAATAAAAAGAGATGTGAAAGCGCCCAGCTATCACATCTCCTTCGAATTATCAATTAAACATTGGACCTGGTGAATTTATCACGCAAAATTACATCATGGGATCCACCTTCCACGATACTGGTGGATGATACCAGGGTCAGACGGGCCTTTTGCTGCAGTTCAGGAATGGTGAGTGCACCACAGTTGCACATGGTGGAGCGTATCTTGTTAAGGGTAACGCCCACATTATCCTTCAGGGAGCCTGCATAAGGAACATAAGAATCAACGCCCTCCTCAAAAGAAAGCTTCTTTGCTCCACCCAGATCATAACGCATCCAGTTGCGGGCACGGTTGGAGCCTTCACCCCAATACTCCTTATAATAGTTACCATTGATCTTGATTTTATCTGTAGGGCTCTCATCAAATCTTGAGAAATACCTTCCCAGCATCATAAAATCTGCTCCCATTGCCAAGGCCAGGGTCATATGGTAATCATGAACTATACCACCATCGGAACAAACAGGGATATAAACTCCTGTCTCCTGGAAATATTCATCACGGGCCTTGCAGACATCAATGAGGGCCGTAGCCTGACCACGGCCAATACCCTTGGTTTCACGGGTAATACATATAGAGCCGCCGCCAATACCAACCTTTATGAAATCTGCACCGGCTTCTGCCAAAAATCTGAAGCCGTCCTTATCAACTACATTACCTGCTCCTACCTTTACATCCTCGCCGAAATGCTCATGAATGTATTTAAGGGTAATACGCTGCCATTCGGAGAAACCCTCTGAGGAATCTATACAAAGAACATCCGCACCAGCCTTTAAGAGAGCAGGAACACGCTCAGCATAATCGCGGGTGTTAATACCGGCACCTACTATATAACGCTTTTTGCTGTCAATAAGCTCCAGCTCATTTTCCTTATTGTCGGTATAATCCTTACGGAATACCATATACCGCAAGCGCTGATTATTATCAACCAATGGAAGCATGTTCAGTTTATGCTCCCAAATCAGGTCATTTGCCTCAGACAACGTTGTATCAGCATCAGCATAAACAAGTTTTTCAAAAGGAGTCATAAACTCAGAAGCTGGTGTATCCATAGCCATACGGGTGATACGATAATCACGGCTGGTAACAATTCCCAGCAGTTTGCCTGTGGCCTCACCATCGTCAGTGACAGCCATGGTTGAGTGACCAGTCTTTTCCTTCAGGGCCAAAATCTCTTCCAAAGTGGTAGAAGGCTTTATATTGGAATCACTGCTTACAAAACCGGACTTAAAATTCTTAACTCTGGCAACCATAGCTGCCTCATCTTCTATTGACTGCGAGCCATAAATAAATGACACTCCACCCTCACGGGCCAAAGCTATAGCCATACTGTCATTGGAAACCGACTGCATAATAGCAGAGGTCATCGGAATATTCATCGACAGCTTTGGCTCCTCACCTTTTTTGTACTTTACCAGCGGTGTCCGCAAGGAAACATTTGCCGGTATGCACTTATCAGATGAATACCCAGGAACCAATAAATACTCTCCAAAAGTGTGTGAAGGTTCATCAAAATAGAATGCCAACATAATCCCTTCTTTTCTGTAATATTTTCCTTCTTCTGACCTTAGGCTGTTCGTACCGGTCAAAAGAGATTGTTACTATATTAGTACAATATACCAGTATTGTCAAACAAAAAAGAGCTGCCTTGTCCAAAGACAGCCCTTCCGGCCAATTATTCTACTGTAACTGATTTTGCCAGATTTCTTGGCTTATCCACATCTGCTCCACGGGTGATGGCAGTATAGTATGATAACAGCTGCAATGGCAGCACTGCCAACAACGGAATAAGCATCTCATCAGTACGGGGAACAAAAATAACATGATCTGCATATTTTACAAGCTCGGCGTCACCCTGGGCTGCTATACCAATAACAACAGCATCACGGGCCTTAACCTCCTTGATATTGCTTAAGGTTTTATCATAGACACTCTTTTGGGTAGCAAGAGCCACTACAGGTACTCCCTGAGTGATAAGTGCCAGTGTTCCATGCTTCAGTTCACCGGCAGCATATGCCTCGGCATGTATATAGGATATCTCCTTCAGCTTCAGGGAGCCTTCAAGGGCAACCTCATAATCAAGGGCGCGCCCGATAAAGAACACATCATTGTTAAAACCGTATTTCTTGGCAAATACCTTAATCGGCTCAACATCTTCCAGGGTTTCACTGATCTGGGCAGGAATGTCCTTCAGCATGGACAGCAGTTCCTTCATCCGCCTAGGTGCCACAGTTCCCCGAAGGCCAGCCATATAAGCTCCCAACAGGAACATCACTATCAACTGGGTTGTATATGCCTTGGTGGAAGCAACAGCTATCTCCGGGCCGGCCCAGGTATAAATGACCTGCTCAGCCTCACGGGCAATTGATGAGCCCACCACATTGGTAACTGCAAGGGTTTTGGAGCCAAGGCGTTTTGCTTCCTTCAGGGCAGCCAAGGTATCAATAGTCTCCCCTGACTGACTTACAACAATAGTAAGAGTATTATCATCTATGATTGGCTGACGATACCTGAATTCAGATGCGATATCCACCTCAACAGGAACCCTGGCCATACGCTCTATGTAGTACTTGCCCACAAGGCCTGCGTGATAAGCTGTGCCACAGGCAACAATAAAGATTTTGGAGAAGGAATTAACATATTCTTCAGTCCATCCCAACTCATCCAAAACTACTGCTGAGGAATCCTTGGTGATCCTGGAAGACAAGGTATCACGGACTGCCTTTGGCTGCTCATGAATCTCCTTGAGCATAAAATGCTCATAACCACCCTTTTCAGCAGCTTCAGCGTTCCAATTAACCTCAAATACCTTCTTGGTAACAGGCTCGCCCAGACTGTTGGTAATCCACACTGAATCCTTCTTGACCACAGCAAGCTCACCATCATTGACAATGTAGGTACGGCGTGTTCTGGCAATAATAGCCGGAATATCAGATGCGATGAGGTTTTCTCCATCCCCCAGACCGATTACCAATGGATTATCCTGTTTGGTACAAATCAGCTTATCAGGATCGTGTTTGGACATAAACACAATAGCATATGAACCCTCGATACGCTTCAAAACCTCCCGTACAGATGCTTCAAAATCGCCATTGTATACCTCTTCCAAAAGATGCGGCAAAACCTCAGTATCTGTTTCAGAACGAAACTTATGGCCTTTGGCAATAAGCTCCTCTTTTAATTCAAGATAGTTCTCAATAATACCATTATGCACCACGGCAAAATCACCATGGCAGTCAGTATGGGGATGAGAGTTGGTATCGGATGGACGACCATGAGTTGCCCAACGGGTATGACCAATACCCACAAAGCCTTCAGGAACATGCCCTTCAATCTTCTCCTCCAACGCTGATAATCTGCCAACTGATTTCTCAACACAAATGATTTCATCATTGAGTACTGCAATGCCGGCGGAATCATATCCACGGTACTCCAGCTTGGTCAGGCCCTCAATCAAAAACTGAGCCGCCTGATTGCTGCCTACATAACCTACAATACCACACATAATAGAACCTCCTTTACATGGGAAGTCCTGTGCCTAACCTCATAAGCTGCTTTGTGCTGCAGTCACCTGCAGTTTTAACAGATTTTCACGACCGGTAGAGCCGAGAGGCATCCGCTGATAAATCGACAACCTCTTCCTCGTCACCTTGCAGAACAACCACAAGGCCATGCGCTAAAACATATAGTTTTTTCAATTACACTGACATCAGGAGCTTCCAAAACAAAACGATAATTAAGGCTATTGCCAAAATTACGAACCTTATTCTAATTGATTAACCTATAATAGTCAAGAAAAAGTTAAACGCCATTAATTTGGTAACAGCATCAAAAAAGCGATGCAATTTAAAGGCCGTGAAAAACCAATGTCTCTCACGGCCCCTGTATTCACATCAAAACAACACGGTCAGGTATTACATCATACCAGGCATGCCACCCATTGCACCTGCACCGGCCATTGGGTTAGCAGCACCCTCAGGAGCTGGCTTATCTGCAACCAGTGTCTCAGTGGTGAGAACCATAGCAGCGATGGAAGCTGCATTCTGCAGAGCAGATCTGGTAACCTTGGCAGGATCAACAATACCATTGGAAATCATATCCACATATTCGCCCTTATAGGCATCAAATCCAACACCTACCTTGCTGTTCTTTACTTCAGCAACTACTACGGAGCCTTCAAGGCCAGCATTGTTGGCAATCTGACGAACAGGCTCCTCAACTGCACGGCGTACAATATTGATACCAGTCTTAACATCGCCCTCTGCGTCAAGAGAATCCAAGGAAGGAAGAATATCAATAAAGGTGGTACCGCCACCGGCTACAATGCCTTCCTCTACGGCAGCACGGGTTGCATGGAGAGCATCCTCAACACGGAGTTTCTTGTCCTTCATTTCAACTTCGGTAGCAGCACCTATTTCAATAACAGCTACACCACCAGACAGTTTAGCCAAACGCTCCTGGAGCTTCTCCTTGTCAAAGTCAGAAGTAGTATCTGCAATCTGCTTCTTAATCTGTTCAACACGGGAAGCAATTGCACTCTTGTCACCCATACCATCAACAATGGTAGTATTCTCCTTGGATGAGTGAATCTGACGGGCACGGCCAAGATCTTCAATAGTTACGCTGTCCAGCTTACGGCCAAGCTCTTCAGAAATCAACTGACCACCGGTGAGAATTGCAATATCCTCCAGCATGGCCTTACGGCGATCACCAAAGCCAGGAGCCTTAACTGCCAAAGCCTTGAAGGTACCACGCAGCTTGTTGACAACGATGGTTGCCAGAGCCTCACCATCGAGATCCTCAGCAATAATAACAAGTTCCTTGCCCATCTTAACAACCTGCTCCAAAATAGGGAGAATGTCGTTGACAGTAGAAATCTTCTTGTCGGTTATGAGAATATAAGGATCATTCATAACTGCTTCCATCTTGTCAGTATCAGTAACCATATAAGGGGAAATATACCCACGATCAAACTGCATACCTTCTACAACGGAAAGGCTGGTCTCCATACCCTTGGATTCCTCAACGGTAATAACACCTTCCTTGCCAACCTTCTCCATAGCATCAGCTATGTACTGACCAATCTCCTCATCAGCAGAGGAAACTGTAGCAACCTGGGCAATAGCCTCCTGAGACTCTACAGGCTTTGCAACCTTCTGAATTTCTGCTACCAATGTCTTAACGGCCTTTTCAATACCCTTCTTTAATACCATAGGGTTTGCACCGGCAGCAACATTGCGCATGCCTTCATGAATCATGGCCTGGGCAAGGAGAGTTGCTGTTGTGGTACCATCACCGGCAATATCATTTGTCTTGGTAGCAACCTGACGGACCAGCTGAGCTCCCATATTTTCAAATGGATCTTCCAATTCAATATCACGGGCAATGGTAACACCATCATTAGTGATAGTAGGAGCACCAAACTTTTTGTCCAGTACCACATTGCGGCCCTTTGGACCAAGGGTAACCTTTACAGCATTTGCCAGTGCATCTACACCCTTTTCCAATGCACGACGAGCTTCTTCATCAAATAAAATCTGCTTTGCCATTATATTTGCCTCCCAATTTATATAAAGATAAACCGCCAAGCGGTAATTTATTCAACAATACCCAATATATCGCTCTGACGAACAATCAGATAATCCTTACCATCAACCTTTACCTCTGTTCCGGCATACTTGGAATAAAGAACATTGTCGCCAACCTTTACTTCCATAGCGATACGGTTGCCATCCTTATCATAAGAGCCTGGGCCTGCTGCCACAATAACACCCTTCATTGGCTTTTCCTTTGCAGTATCAGCAAGAATAATCCCACTTGCTGTCTTTGTTTCAGCCTCAGCTACCTCAATGACAACCCTGTCTCCTAATGGTTTAATCATATGTATACGCCTCCTAAAAGATAATTGATAAATTTTATTGTTAGCACTCTTTTTATCTGAGTGCTAACTCCGAGTATTATGATAAATCCTTTTGAACAAAAAATCAAGTAAAAAGTCAAAAAAACAAAAAAAGAGAAATGAATATCCATCCATACTCATTTCCCTGTCAAAATATTCCTTATTTTGTTGCCGCACGGATAATGGCCTCAGCCACTTCCTTAAGGTTTTTTCTCTTGGCCATGCTGTATTTTTGTATACGGTTAAAGGCTTCACTTTCACTGATATTATGGGCATCCATTAATATCCCCTTTGCCCTGTCCAGCAGTTTTCGCATCTCAAGAGTGTCCTTCACCTTAAAAAGCTCATCCTCCAGGCTGTTCATTTCCCTATACCTGGACATAGCCACCTCTATGGCCGGGAACAGATTGGATTCCTGTACCGGTTTGATCAGATAAGCCAACACACCGGCATCGGTAGCCCGCTTGACAATATCCGCCTGACTGAAGGCTGTCAGTAAAATAACCGGAGCTATCTTTTCCTTGCCAATGATTTTAGCGGCAGATATTCCATCCATTTCCGGCATCTTAATGTCCAGAATACATAAATCCGGTTTCAGCTTTCTTGCCAGTTCAAGTGCCTGTCGACCGTTAACAGCCTCGCCAATGACCTGATGTCCGGCGTCCTCCAGCAATTCTTTGATATCCATTCTTATTATAGACTCGTTATCTGCAATGATAATTTTCAGGGAATCCATCAATACTCTCCTCCCACAGTCACTTTAGGTATATGCAAAATACAATGGGTACCATGATCATTTTTGAACTCAATTGTTCCACCGATATCATCCTGTACCAGCGTTTTAACAATCTGAAGTCCCAGGGACTTGGACATATCCGGGTCAAAGTCATCCGGCATCCCGGCGCCATCATCATAAAGATCAAGTACATAGCCATCTGCTGTTATCTCAGTACGCAAGCCTATCATACCTGCTTTCTTTCCCTTAAAACCATGCTCTACCGAATTCAATATAAGCTCATTGATTATCACCGCCAGATTGCTGGCATTTTGTGACGACAGTACCACCTCCGGGCCTTCTATCCGGCTGGATAACTCGAATTCCCGGTCCACCATGTTTGGAACAACACTGTCAATGATATTCTTAGTAACCTCAATAACATTAATTTCTTCTTTGTCATGCTGGGAAAGGAATTCATGTACCACCGCCATACTGAGAATCCGGTTGGTACTTTCCTGCAGGGCTGCCCGAACCTCCTTGGAGCTTGAGCGCCGCCCCTGAAGGCGCAACAGGCTGGCAATAGTCTGCAGGTTATTTTTTACCCTGTGATGAATTTCCTGAATCACAGCCGTTTTGATTTTAATTTCCCGATCCTTTTTCCTGATCTGGGTAACATCCGCTAAAAGCAGTATCCGGCATTGCAGTACTCCGGCCTCCTCCACCTTGATATCCCGTTGAAGCAATATCAGGTCATCAACCTGTATTTCCTTTTCAAAGGGCCTGCTGCTGTCAACGATTTCCCGGTGAAGCATTGATTCTATTTCCCTGTCAGGCACACGGCATCCAATCAAATGAGATATGCCCAACACCTGGTATATTCTGGTGGCAGACAAATTTACATATGTAATACGGTTGTTTTTATCAGCTATAATGATTCCCGTATCTGCCAGTATTGGGGCAAAAATCTCCGGATCTATTTTCTTTCTGGAATGCTTCAGCAATATCTCAGCCACATCCAACAGTTTTTTGTAATGCTCCGGAGCTGTGCCATCCTGAATTGTTTCCAGGGTGACTACACCAATTACCTCATTGCCATCCAACACAGGATAAGCATACATATCAAGGGTATTACCCAGCCTCCATTCCCGCCGGCCATGAATATATTTTTTCCGTTCAAAAACAGCGCTTATCAAGGGTTCCTCTGATATGGCTATCTGTTGTCCCAGCTCCGGCAGATCAACCTGACTAAAAAAAGTATGGGGCTTATGATGTTTCATCACCATATAATTCAATGAATCAGACATTTTGACATACAACAACAAATGTGCATGGGTCAAATCAGCTATGAATGGAAAACTCACGCTCATACGCTTAAGTAATTCCGCCTGCATGGCTGTCAGTTTTGTATATTTTCGGTATAATCCTGTATCCGTCTCATGATAATCCATCATATTCATAAGTATTACCCCAATATTTTTCTACAAATCTGTCAGTGCCAGTCCCGGAACGGCATTGAGGTACAAGTCAGAATATCCTCCAGCCAGGGACTGATAATATCCTCTGCACCCAATCATGGCAGCATTATCGGTACAAAGAATCTTATCGGGAAAATAAAATTTAATATTATTTTTTTCCGTAATTTCCCGCAAACGCCTTTCCAATGAACTGTTTGCAGCTACACCACCGGCCAATACCAAAGTATCACAGCCTGTTTCCCTGACAGCATCCAAGGCTTTGGCCAGCAGCACCTCAATTACTGCATTCTGAAAGGATGCCGCCACATCAGCCTTATTGATCTCAATCCCTTTCAGCTTCATGCTGTTTAAGTAATTCAGTACAGCTGATTTCAGGCCGCTGAAGCTGAATTCATAATTGCCTTTTTCCTGCAGTGCCCTTGGAAAATCAATTGCCATCGGATTACCGGCCTGAGCCAGCTTATCTATTTGCGGCCCCCCGGGGTATGGCAGTCCCATAACCCGGGCTACTTTATCAAAAGCCTCCCCCGCAGCATCATCCCGGGTCTGCCCCATCAGCCGAAAGGAGTTATAATCCTTCACATGCACCAGGGAGGTATGCCCACCTGATACCACCAGTGCAACGAAAGGAGGTTTTAATTCAGGCCAGCTGAGAAAATTTGCAAAAATATGTCCCTCCAGATGATTAACGCCAATAAGTGGCACATCCAGCGTAAATGCCAGTGACTTAGCTGCAGAAACACCTACAAGTAATGCCCCCACCAATCCCGGGCCATAGGTAACCGCCACCTGGTCAATATCCTTCAGCTCAACCTCCCCCTGGGATAATGCTTCATCAATTACAGGCATAATGTTGATAATATGCTTTCGGGAAGCAATTTCCGGTACCACACCACCAAATTTTCTATGCACCGGTATCTGAGTGGCAATGATATTTGACAGTATCTTTCTGCCACCCCGGAGTACTGCCGCAGATGTTTCATCACAGCTTGATTCAATAGCCAGTGTAATAATATTATCTTTATCTCTGTTAACCTTATCCATTTTTTCTCTCCGTCATAAGTACCTGTAGAATTCAAATATTGGTATTCCACATAATTTCAGCAGCCTCCACCGGGTTTGAATAATACTTTGGCCTTTGTCCCACACTTTTAAAGCCAAGCCCCTCATATAGCTTAATGGCTGCCATATTGGAAATTCTTGCTTCCAAAGTCAGGGCCGTAACGCCACGGAGCTTCACTTCTTCAATTAGCTTCAGCAACATTTTTCTGCCAATCCCCTTGCGGCGATAATCAGGTGCTATGGCTACATTTGTAATGCTGCCTTCATAGGCCAATATCCAACAGCCCACATAACCAATTATCTTATTATCTGCAGACTCATCCAAAGCCACAAGATAGTATGTATCACTGCTGGATGCATCACGCCAGAAGGATTCCCTGGACCATGGAGTCGCAAAGCACAACTTTTCTACCTCAGCCACAGCGTCAGCATCCTCCGGCAGCATCCGCCTAAAACTTATCATTTATTCTCCACCTGCTCCGGCTTATTATGCCTCTTTTCCCACAGCACCTCAGCCTCAGATTTTCTGATGTATATCGGCTCCATATCCATTACAGACTCCTTGACGCCGTCAGCCAGTTTTTTCAATCCGGCCATGGCTATATTAGCTGCCCTCGGCATCAACATATGTTGGGGTGGAATAATCAGATTATCCGGCAAATCATCCATTTTTGTGAGTTTTTTTTCAGCCATGTCCCCAACGGCCACCACCGGGGTATTGATTTCCCCACATAAATTTATCGCCTGTTCCAGAGAAACTACTTCTATTTTTCGCGTTTCATCAAAAGCTATGCCATTCCATTTATAATGCGCAGTATAAACATTGCCCTTCTGGGCATCCACAAAACCTGCAACAGTAATCCCAGGCATCGGATAATGCCAGGCCATTCCCTCCATAGTAGGAATTCCTACCAAAGGTATATTTAATCCATAGGCAATAGCCTTTGCTGCCGCCAATCCAATTCTCAGTCCGGTAAAGGAGCCTGGCCCAATGCTCACAGCCACGGCCTCCAAATCTCCCCGTGTGACTCCTGCCATAGCCATAACCTTTTCCACATTTGGCAACAAGGTTTCCGAATGGGTCAGTTTATTTTCCACGATTATTTCTGCAAGTAATTTTTTATTGTCAGCGACGGCTACCCCTGACACCATAGTAGCCGTATCCATTGCTAAAATTGGCACAGCTTTTCCACCTCCTGAAAGATATCGCCATATATATTGCCCTTCAATTCAAAGGTGATATGCCGCACATCATCAGATTCTTTTTCAATGGTCAGTAATATATGATCCTCCGGCAGGCAATCTGCAAACTTGTCTGCCCATTCAATCACAACTATGCCTTCAGGCTGATCTGTATAATCATAGAAGCCAATATCCTCAAGCTCATATTCCTGCTCAAGACGATACAAATCAAAATGATATATCGGTAATCTCCCATTATATACATTCATTATATTAAAGGTAGGACTTGTTACATCTCCCTGGACCCCAAGGCCCTTGGCTAAATGCTGCACAAATAAGGTTTTTCCTGCCCCCAGGTCACCTTCCAGGCAAATAACTGCTCCCCTGGAAATTGCTCTGCCAATTTTTTCTCCTATGGAAGCTGTTTCCGCCGGAGATCCTGAAATTATCTCAAACATTATTTCTCCTAAAAGTAGACTCTTATGTATTTATACATGATATTTACTAACATGGAATTTTACCATATTTAAAAGGCAACTACAAATAATACGGAAAATGCCTCTCCCAAAATCCCTCGGTGGGATAACAATATTGGAATAATCCGCCAATCAGTTTCTGCCATATATCCCATGCTTCATATGGGCTTCAGCGGAGGGCAACCATAAATGCAAAAATCACCCTTGCCATAAAGGCAAAGGCGATTTATTGACATATTCCCCCGCTGGTCATAATTGCATTTAATCCCTGATTTTACATTTAATTTTCACTATTTTACCGTCAACGACCTCTATTTCCATCTTTTTATCCTGTCCCGAAGAATAATATGTATATTCAGTATCATCAGGGTCCCTGTCCACTTTATCAGGAGCGCCATAAGCTGCCATAATGGATGCTTCCGGCATACCTACCTGTAATCCGGCAGAAGTGACATTACCGGCTGACCTGGTTCCTATTTCCTCAATGAGATCATAATTATATTCAGCACACTCGACTATTATGTTATTGGGAAAAACAAGCTTATCACCATGACTGGTCACAGGATCACCCAGCTTTGCCCTGGCATCTGTTACACTGCTTCCGGGAGCCACTCCGGAAACAGCTATATCTGTTCCGGGAATTGTGGCATAACACACTGTAGAAGCCATCATAACAAGCCCTGTTGTTAATGCAGTCAGTACATTCTTCATGAAAATTTCTCCTTCCATATTTTATTGAATCCTTCTATATTTAATGCTGGCAACATCCCCCATTTTCATCTCAAAATCAAATCCCACTACAGGATGTAAATATAACGAGCTTTAAGATGTCCCCTTCCTCTTTAGGTGGGGGAAAACAAACTACAACAGCTGGCGAGCATATCTCCCAGCTCGTTGAAACGCTAATTGGAAGATTTTTCTTCTAAAGAAGAAAAATTTGAACAATGG
>NZ_JAILFV010000128.1 GCF_024697385.1 Anaerovibrio sp. | reverse complement strand
GTGACCAGTTGGGACATGGCAGTCAAATTGCGATACCATATGCCCCGGATTCCCATGTATGCCCTGTAACAGCTGTACAGGAATGGATTGAAGCTGCAAATATACGCAAGGGTCCTCTTTTCAGAGGCTTCAAACGCAATTTGGAGCCCAGGGGAACTCAACTTTCAGATAAGGCTGTTGCCCTGGTTGTAAAAAAATATATGGGTATGCTGGGAATGAATCCGGATGACTTTTCCGGCCACAGTCTTCGCCGTGGATTTGCTACCAGTGCTGCCCAGCACGATCTGGATGCTTTGTCCATAATGCGTCAGACCAGGCATAAATCTGAAAAAATGGTCCATCGCTATATAGAACAGGGAAATCTCTTCAGGGAAAACCCACTCAATCGTATGTTTGGCAATACATCAAGAAAGGATTAACTATAAATGAAAAAAAATCAGCATAAGCTAATAATGAGCTTTGGTATTTTATTAATACTGCTCGGTGGCTTTGGCTTTGGCTTTACCTATGTTTATGATCATCGTCCCTGTGATAATCTCTCGGGATATTGCGATATAGATTTTCAGACCGGCGTTGATATTAACGGCAAAGTAACTACAGCCAACCTGACTATTCTTGATTACAGATTTTCCGGCTCTGCAATGAAGCCTGCCATCACCTTGATCTGTGATGACAACATCTTTAACATGAAGGCTTCAGTAAGACAAACTCCGCCAAGCTATTCCATTGCCTTTTACAACGACAAAACCACCCTAAAAAACACTAACAAGCTATTTGTTGAATTCCCTCCGGAATCGTTTGATGCCATCAAAAAGGCCGATGTTATAACCATTCAGTATTCCTACGAAAATGGTGACAAGGTTTCACTGCCCCTAAGTGAACCGGATATGGATTACTGGAAAACTCACCTGCAATAATTTATCCGTCCTTAAGGAATAATTAAATTACATTAAATATTTAAGAAGCAGCTCGTCAAACATTAATGGACAAGTTGCTTCTTTTATGATACATTCTAATATGGTTTTGAGAAATTCTACTAAGGAGTGTTAGCATCAATGAGTGATAATCGTGTAATCCAGGTGGATGAAAGACCACCTATTACAAAAACTATTCCGCTTAGTCTTCAGCATTTATTTGCAATGTTTGGTTCCACTGTTCTGGTACCTATCCTGTTCAAGGTGGATCCTTCCATCGTATTGTTATTTAACGGTATAGGAACATTATTGTACCTGATAATATGCCGGGGCAAAATTCCTGCATATCTCGGTTCAAGCTTTGCATTTATTTCTCCTGTATTTGCAGTACTCAGTCAATATAACTACGAGGCAGCCCTGGGAGGATTTATAGCTGTTGGCATTGTATTTGTAATTGTCGGACTGATTGTAAGAAAAATCGGCACGGGATGGATTGACTTCATCTTCCCACCGGCAGCCATGGGGGCTATCGTTGCTGTTATTGGACTTGAGCTTATGCCTACAGCAGCAGGTATGGCAGGCTTGACCGCCAAGGAGCCGGATACTGTTGCCATTACCATATCCGTTGCAACCCTGGCAATTACATTATTTTCTCAAATAATCTTCAAGGGATTTTTAGGTATAATTCCAATTCTCATTGGTATTATTGCAGGCTATGTATTATCAGCATTCTTTGGAATTGTTGACTGGAGTCTCATAGAAAAGGCTCCATGGTTTTCCCTGCCTACTTTTTATACACCTGAATTTAATCCAACTGCCATTATGATTATACTTCCGGCATCACTGGTAGTAATCGCCGAGCATGTTGGTCATCTGTTTGTTACCAGTAATATTGTTGGCAAGGACCTTACCAAGGATCCTGGTTTGGACCGCTCCATTATGGGTAATGGATTATCCACCATTATTTCCGGTTTCTTTGGGTCCACACCTAATACTACCTATGGTGAAAACATCGGCGTCCTGGCCATTTCCAAGGTTTTCAGCACCTGGGTAATCGGCGGAGCTGCAATTTTCGCCATTGTACTCTCCTGCTTTGGAAAGCTCGCTGCTGCTATACAGAGTATTCCAGTACCAGTAATGGGCGGTGTATCCATGCTGCTTTTTGGCGTTATTGCCGCTTCCGGTATCAGGGTACTTGTTGAAAGCAAGATTGACTATAACAAGCCAATAAATCTGATGCTCACGGCTATTGTTCTGGGCATTGGTGTCAGCACCGCCAGCATTACCATTGGCTCCACTACTCTTGCCGGAATGTCATTGGCAACAATCGTAGCCATTATCCTTAGCATTTGTTTCAATGTCATCAAAAAGCTCCGTGGCGAGGAGTAAAATAATATGAATATAACCTTTCAGGTTAAAGAAGCCCTGTCCCCTACACCGGTCAGGGCTTTTCTGCAAAATCAGTGCGGTATATCCCATGGTATGTGGCGCCGATTAAAATGGAACGGCACCATAAAGGTAAATGAAGTTTCTGTCAGGGCTACTACTGCCACAGTAAAAAACGGCGACCTGGTAACCTGTATCCTTCCGGAAGAATCCTCGGTAGTTCCTGCAAAAATCCCCCTGGACATCAGATTTGAAGATGAATATATGATAGTCATCAACAAACCTGCAGGTATTCTGGTACATCCCACCGGACATGATTACACCAATACCATTGGCAATGGGCTGAAATATTATTATAAATCCACAGGACAGGACATAGAGTTTCATCCTGTTCACCGACTTGACCGCAATACGACCGGGCTTGTTTTGGTTGCCAAGCTGCCACAGCTGCAAAGTACCCTTACTCAGCCTAATAATAAAAACAAGGCTATACTGGATGAAAATAATTTGCCCGGAAAGCTGTTTCACAGAAGCTATTTGGCAGTAATAAACGGTATTCTGCCAAAAGCCAGCGGCATTATTAATCTTCCAATAGCCAGGCATCCCCAAAGCATTATCCAGCGAATATGCAACCCCCAGGGACAATACGCCGAAACCCATTATAGGACTATAGCCATAAACAAAGGAAAATCCCTGCTGGAACTGGAATTAAAAACCGGCCGCACACACCAGATCAGGGTACACATGGCGGCAATCGGCTTCCCTTTAATGGGCGATGATTTGTACGGTGGAGATACTTCAGAAATAAAACGCCAGGCGTTACATGCCTATCATCTGGAGGTTCTCAACCCTCTCACCATGGAACGGCAGTCAATATATTCTGATATTCCCAATGATATGGTGGATGCATTTTATTCCTGATACTCATCATCCATAAAATGAGTCCTGCCCATTATGACAAACCATAGCTTGTTAAACTTAATTAAAAAAATAGAATTATTTTCCTGTAGGAAAAAATACTTAATAGTGATATAAATATATGTGAGACATTTTGGGAAGGCGGGATGATAAATGGGAAAAATTGATGTAGCAAAGGGGCATGTACTTCACAAAAAAGGTGAAACAGTAACTGATTTTGCTATCATCTTAAAGGGGAGCTTCATCCTGAAGGATGAAGGAGATATATTATTACATGCTGACAATGGCTCTATTCTTGGAGCTTTTGATATATATCAAGGAAAATATACCTATGACTATATAGCTAATGAAGACTGTACCTTAATGGTCTACGAATACAGACATGAGGCTGATCTCACTGGTGCAATAAACGAAATATCATCAGTGGCACCTGCCATGGCATCTGCCACCATAAAGCTGATAAACGGTATGATAGATACCCTGTCTGAGCTGTATAACAACGGCTGTGCCCTGTGCAGCAAGCTAAAAGAGGATTATATAGATTATCAGAATACCTGTGCCGAGCTGATGATAATGCCGGAAAAATATGATGCTGTCACTTCAATGCCAGCACCAAAGAAGCCTAATATTTTGTCAAGCTGGCAAGTAGAATTATGTCGTAGCTATCAGAAGAACAATGAGCATCTCCGCAAGGAATATTATCCCTTGGACATTAACTTCTGTATCGGCACTATATTGCTGGCCGCAAAGCTGGCCAAGGAAATACAGCCACAAATCGATGAATCGTCAACCCTTATTCAGTACACAAAGACCAATGCAGACAGCTTCATCAAGGAATATCATTCAAAAAAGGCCCAGCTGGATGATGCCAAGCGCCAGGAAGCCATTGCAGCAGGCAGTGGCAACCTGCCACAGATTAAGAATGCCCTGCAGACGATTTTAGCCTTTGCTGATATAGATCATAAAATTGGTGATACATTCCGAAAGGACATCAAACGCTTTATGGCCTGTCCGGACAAATCAGAAAAATCAGCCGAAATGCGTAGCCTGCGACAGAGTATTACCATTAATTTCTATGCCATTTACAAGGCTGCTTTTTTCCGGAGCATGCAAACCAGCAATATCCCTGCGGAAGTGAAGATGTTCTTCCTTTTTGGCTTTGTTGATGAAGAGTTGGCAGGTGCCGAGAATACAGCTTCCCTTTATAAATATGCCCTTTTGTGGAAGGATGACGAGCAGGGAACCATAATCCCTGTCTATAATTGGTTAAAGAAAATATATAAAGGTGATGTTCCTCCTTCCAAGGATGAATTTGACAATGACTGGTCCGACCATCTGCGCGAGGAAGCACGCCTGGGAAATATTACACAGGAAGAGGCTGACCGCCTGCGCATAGATACCACTGCCATGGTAAACTTCGAGATAGAAAACATGTTTACCAGTGCCAACAAAATGACCTATGGCAGTATATTTGATTTTGTACCGACCTTCCATGCCGGTGCCATCAACAGGCCGTTAGATGTCTGTCTGGCCAATGTGGAAAAAGTCCGCAACGCCATTGACAGAATACGCTCCATCGATTACGGATGCTTCTATCGACAGACCTATACGGGCTTCCCTGAGCTGAAAATCAATCGTTATGCCTATGATATTGAAATTCTTCCATATGTGATTTTATTGCCAAACTTTGGAAGTCGTGGCATTATGTGGCAGGAAATTGAAGGTCGTGTGCGCACTACCCCTGCTCATCTCATGCTTTCCATTTTCCATTCTGAAAATATCGACAATACCATGGTTTCAATATGCGCCCAATTTCGTTGGGAAATGTGCAAGCGAATCCAGGGTGTTCATTACAGTGATATTTCCGATCCATCTCTCACCTCAGAGTACTGTAATTACCTTCAGTTCTACAAAAAGAACTCCAGCCTGTCCCCTGATATGAAGGACCGGGTAAAGACAATCCTGAAACGCTATGGTAATAATTACAGAAGTGTTTTTGCCTATGAATATGAATTGTATGTAAACAGTGAATCAAACGGTCTGCCAAAGCTCAACAAGGTAGCCCGTGAAATACTTTTCAAATATTGCACCTTTACCAGGAAGTACAGGGACATTCTAAGCATAAATCCTCAATATCGTCCTTTGATGGATGCCTGGCGTATTCGTCAGGATGAAAAGGAACATACTCTTGATATTTTCTCAAGACAGATTTTGACAATGACTGACTCACTTCCTAAGGAGGTCCAATTGGAAGCAGAATATATAAAGCTGTAACACAAAAGGGATTGCCCTGGTATATCCCCTGTCTACATGACAGGAGCTTATCACCTGCGCAATCCCTTTTTTCATGGGTAATTCCCCACCGCTGTTTCTTATTCAGTTACCTCTGTAAAGTATATGACTGTAACAGTATCCTCCATGGTAATTCTCTTTTTGTATATCTGTTCAAAATCAGCAATCAGATCTTCACGGGAATTAATTTCAGGATTCTGCTGCCCCAAATCCTCTGAGGTCAGGGTTGCCATGGTTTTCACCCGCACCTTATCCAAAAATGCCGTATACAGACGCTTTTTGGGACTGAATTTTTTACCTACGGTAATCCAAACAATTGAATTTTCCGGAAATTGTGTACTAACATCACCTAAGCGGACAGTACATCTTTTTGTACGCTCCTCCAACATCTTTGCATGCTTCTCAGCCTGAAAGTTCAATGACATCATAACTCATCATCTCCTAAATTTTGAAGTTCATATTTGTTTTAAACCAGCTACTCCAGTGAAAAATCCAATGATGATGATATTCTCCCCATCGGGCAGAATCCACCGTCACATTCTATCGCATATAGGCTGTAAACAAACTAACACAAGAACAGTTTAACACATTTTACCATCATAATAAAGATTAGTGTTAATTTTTATACAAAAATATGGATATAGGAAATACATTGTTACACCTGGAAAAGAGATATTCCATTATTTACCGATATTATCCTTATTCAAATTTTCATAATCCAACACATTACCATTGTAACCTCGCCCCGAAATGAAGACCTTGTTATACTGCGGAAGGACCATGACACTATAGATAATAAGAATGAAAGATGATACAATAAACGCATAAATATGAGACTTATACATGATGAATATCTGACTCCCCCATATTTTCTCTTTATCATCAGATAAAAGGAAAATAAAAAGCTTGATACCTGTGGAGGCTGTTTTATGATAAAAGCAATACGCCAACTGCCAGATGGTCACCCTATGCCATATCTGGGACAAGAATATACACTAAAAACCACCACAAGCATGAAAAAGCCCCAGGTGAAAATAGATACCGGCTGTCTGACAATTAATTTCTATCAGTCACATCCCCAAATACCGGTTCAGATCCCCCTAATAAAATGGTATCGCGTCCAGGCAAAAAAATATATAACCTGCAGAATAGCTTTTTGGGCTGAAAAAATGCAGCTAAAATACAACAAAATCTTCATCAAGGATCAGGAATCAAGATGGGGCAGCTGTTCTACCCTGAACAATTTGAATTTTAATTGGCGAATAGTAATGGCTCCTCCACCTGTAATTGATTACCTGCTTATTCATGAACTGGCACATCTCAAGGAAATGAACCATTCTGCCAGATTCTGGTCATTGGTATCCACATATGATCCCAACTACACTGAGCATCAAAAATGGCTTAATGATAAGGGAAAAGACCTTTTCGTGATACTACCGAAAATTCCGGTAGCACTTTTAAATTCAGTCCACTTTTATATGGATTAATTCCAGTGGTATCAATATATTTTCTGGTAACAAATGTTCATGGAGGTATGTAGCATGAAAAAAAATATCAGGCTAAAAAATGGTACGAATATTCCCCCTTTGGGGCTTGGCACCTGGTGTATAGGAGACAGGCCAGAAAAAGCCCAACAGGAAATCACCGCCCTGCTGACAGGAATAGACCAGGGCATGACACTTATTGACACAGCAGAAATGTACGGAGAAGGTCTGTCCGAGAAATTGGTTGGCAAAGTAATCTCCAAGTATCTTCAAAAAGGCAACCGGGAAGATTTATACATAGTTTCCAAGGTATTGCCCTGGAATGCCGGTCGTAATAAAATCCACCAAGCCTGTGAAAGCAGCATGAAACGCCTGGAGATTGATTATCTTGACCTTTATTTATACCATTGGATTGGTGATATCCCCCTTGCGGAAGTAGTTGAAGGATTAAATCAGCTTCAGGAACAGGGCCTTATCCGTGGCTGGGGTGTATCAAATTTTGATACAGCAGATATCAAACAGCTGTTACAAATTCCAGGCGGCGAAAATTGCCTGGTCAACCAAAATCTTTATCATCCGGCCTCCCGGGGCATAGAATATGACCTGCTGGAATTAATGTACCAGCATGACATCATTCATATGTCTTATTGTCCACTGGCTCAGGGAGGGCGCATCGCCAAGGGCCTACAGGAAAACGCCACAATCCGGGATATTGCAGAGGCTCATAATGTCACACCATCCCAGGTACTTCTTGCCTGGAATATTCGCAACGGAAAGACTGTAGCCATACCTAAGAGCGCTTCAGCCAACCACATCATGGAAAACGCCGCCGCCTGTGATATAACCCTTACGCCAAAAGAGCTGGAAGCCATCGATACAGCTTATCCACCTCCAACCTGCAAACTGCCACTGGATACTGAATAATTCCATGTATATTAAAATCGGACAGGCTTATTGCCTGTCCGAAAAAATCAGGAAAATACCTGTAAAAAAAACTGGAAAGTGAATCAGCCGCTACTTTTTAATCCGCTTTAGCAGCATAGCCTGTCCCATACCTCCGGCACCTGCAATAGACATTATTCCCATTGAGCCATGATTGAGCTCCAGGGCTTTTAAAAGATGAATCATCAATATCCCACCTGAAGCACCATATGGATGTCCATAAGCCAAAGCACCTCCCAGAAGATTATACCTGCCTGTAAGGGCAGGCTTTTTTCTTTGGAATAACACATCAATCACCGCAAAGGCTTCATTAAATTCTATTGCATCCATGTCATCATACACCAGGCCTTCTTTTTCCAGCAGGCAATCCGCTGTGTTCATTGCCCCACGGGGACTCTCCCTTGGCTCCGTGCCTGTGGACTGCACTGAAACAATTTCAGCCTGAGGTATGACTGTGGTATTTTCTGCCAGCCACTTATCCGATACCAATACGACAAAAGCAGCGCCATCATTTATCAGACATGCATTGCCTGCATTTAACAGGGAATCTACCTCAAGCACAGGTGGCAATCGGTCCAGAAGCTGTTGGGACATTCTCTTTCTGATTCCATTGTCCTTATTAAAGCCATTAACAGGTACGATGACATCTGCCAGGATTCCTTTTTCTGCACATTCTGCTGCCAGTCTATGACTTCGCATTACCCAATAATCCAGTTCGGCACGGGTTACCCCTTCTTTTTTTATAATTCTGTCAGCACCACGAAGCATGACATCCTCTGACAAGTCATCCGGAGAAAACTGTGCTGTCATATATTTGCCGTCGCCATCAGCTGTCATGGCATAGCGTCTGTCTTTTTCACTATAGATTCTGACAGGCTGCAGTGATGAGCTTTCCATCCCACCACATATGTATATATCACCAATACCACTGGCAATATAACTAAATCCCGTGGCAATTGCAGCGGCTCCTGATGCACATTGCATGTCCACAGTCATTGCCGGTACTCCCTTATCCAGTCCGGCCTTCAGCGTCATCAACCGTGCCATATTACCTCCGGTGCCTACAGCATTTCCGGCAATAATTCCATCCAATTTACAATTATGTACATAACACCTGCAAAGCTGTTTAACAACAGCTGCACCAAGCTCCTCAGCTGTAACAGTCCTGAAACAGCTGTTTTTGGTCACAATAGGTGTACGCATTCCGCCAAGCACATATACTTTATTCATAAATCCACCATACCAATTAATCATCACAACTGAAATTGCCGGTAACAAAGACCTCCCGTCCCTGCAGGGCAAAGTGATTCCCCTCTATGCTAAATACAGGCTTATCCCACAGATATACGGCATTTCTAAAGGAAAGCTCCATTCTGTTCACATCAGAAGGCAGCTCTTTTTTTATTCTTTCCAGCAACAACATACCAGGCACAACCGGATTATCTCCCCTATGGATGGAATTGTTATCACCCACCTCAGCCAAAAAACCGGTTAGCTCTGTTTGAGAAAGCCAGCCTTCTGTATTATCATTTTCCGGTATTACCCCAAGTATCTTAATCCCATCAGGTATTTTTAACATGGTAACACATAGCCTTTCTCCCCTGAATACAGCCTCACAGACAAGAAAACGCCTGTTATCCTTAATAACATTTGGTCCTGCCCCTGCATTTGCCTGACTGAAGCTTTTCTCACCACTGTTGCTACGGCTTATGACATTTACATCAGCCCTGTCCGTAATCTTTTTTTCCCATAGGGCCTTAATTATCCTGATACCATCATATTGTTCTGACTTTAATCGGGCCAGGATTTTAAATAATTCCCTCATAACAATTCCCCCAATATCTGTTTATCTACCTTGCCCCTATCATTCAGTGGCAGCTCCCCCAGAAGTATAATTTTCTTGGGACGCTCCCTTTCATTAAGCACCAATGCAAAGGAATCCCTTAAATCCTTTACAGAGATTTCTTCCTTTGCTGCCACAAAAGCCGCTATTTCCTGTCCTTTTATCTTGTCATTAAAAGGCATTACAGCTACAGCCCTGACACCATCCACCTGTCTTATAAGCCTTTCCAGCCTGTTACAGCTTATTTTATAGCCACCCTTATTGATCCAATCTGTCTTTCTTCCTGTAAAAATAATTTCGCCCCTATCATTTACATATCCCGTATCACCGCAGGAATAGGGCATATGTATCCCAGAAATGCCATATGGAGTATCTACAAACAGCTCACCATCCCTGGAAGTTACAGCGATATTCTCAAATGGTCTGCCAAGGTTGTTTTCATCCTCTTTACCTGACATAATTTTATAAGAAATATAACTCAATTCGCTGGACCCATAATACAATATTGTATCCGCCCCCGGAAAAACCCTGACAAGGCTTCTGTACAAATCCTGAGTGATCAACTGAGATCCCCCAATGATATATTTCAGAATGGTATTCTCAGTTTCACAGTTTCTGCAAAGAAGGTGCAGTTTGGCCGGTACCACATAAATATGGGTTGCCCTGTTATCAGCCAGAAGGCCATGCCATTTTCTGCCTCCCATGGCCCTGCAGGTCAAAAGCTCTCCCCCCGCAGCCATGACAGCCAAAAACATGTTCAGGTTGCCAGTAAAGCTCAGACTGCCATGAATAAACATTACTGTATTATTATCAATGCCAAATACATCATTTTGAATAGGAAAAAAATTGTACCAGCTGCGAAAATCCCGGTATAAAACCTTTGGGATTCCTGTTGTCCCTGAAGTCAAAACTCCCATTGCCGCACTGGTGGAAATTGGCTTTGAGGAAGTATCTGACCATATCTCATTGCTATTTCCCTTAACACACCATATTCCCTGCAGCTTGTTTTTCTGAAGGATTTCCCGGATTGTGGTGTTGGATAAATCATTATGCAGTAAAATTGGCACCGCACCAATTTTTTCCAATGCCAAAAAAGCCCCGGCTTGATAGACAGGACTTTCAGACTTGATTAATATTTTTGAATATTTTTTTACTCCACAGTTCGAAGCATATTCCCACAGCTTTTCCGACAAGGCCAACAGGGATGAATATGACCAATCCCGCCCATCCTCTTTCAGAAAAACCTTATCAGGAATTTTAGCATTCATACTCTGTAGCAATTCATAATAATTATCCATATTTTTTACTCGCTGCCAAGAGCATTATTAATTCTCACACCCAGGAATGCAGCCAAAATACATTTCAGCACATCCCCAGGGATAAACGGAAGCACTGCTTGCATAATCGCAGCTTCTATCCCAATATCCATTACCATCATCATGGATATTACACCGCCCACATAAACAAGTGGAATACTTATAAAAATACCAGTCAGGCAATATCTCTTAAAATTGGCATTGCTTCCTTTGAATACAGATACAACGGTATAAGCAATCACCCAGGCAAAATAAAAGCCTCCTGTTGGGCCAAGCAGCCTTCCAAGACCACCTGTACCTCCAGGCAAAATTGGCAAACCGGCAACACCACCAAGAATAAGATATGCTACCAATGTAATAAATGTCTGCCGCGGAGTTAGTACAAAAGCTGTCAGACACATAGCTGCCGTGGAAGCGACCACCATAGCCGGTGTAAAGGGCAAAGGAAATGCAATATAAGCTGACACGCTTATAACTGCCAGACACATGGCCATCTTTACCAATTCCCTTGTGGTTATCTGTGTATTCATTATATTACCTCGCATTTCCTTACAAAATATACACGAATTAGTCTCATCGGATTCCGTAAGCAAGTATAACCCCGGCAATAAAATATGTCAACCATATTTTATTTTATGGTTAACCAATACTATTAAGCTTCAAAAATATATGAGAGCTTACCACATATATGCTAAAATAAAACGAGGTAAAAGCTATCCCCACACAATAGTCGGGGAAAGACAAACAATTACGGCTGACGGTCATTTCTGCCTAATATACCAAAAAGCCGGTGCCCTATATTAAAGACTATGATTCGCCTATAAGGAGGTCTATCTCATGAATACAGTAATTGCCATAGACTCATTCAAGGGAAGCCTGTCTTCCTTTGAAGCCGGAAATATCGCAAAAAGATCACTGAAAAAAATCTTCCCGGAGGGTGAAATCCACGTATTCCCTCTGGCTGACGGGGGTGAAGGTACCGTAGATACCCTTGTGGAAGGCCTTGGAGGCAAAATAATTCATACCACTGCTACAGGTCCTCTTGGCTCGGCCACTTCTACACGATTTGGCCATATACCAGAAAAAAATACTGCCATTATTGAAATGGCCGACATTGCCGGTCTTACCATGGTACCTGATGACCTGCGGAACCCACTCAACACTACCACCTATGGTCTTGGCGAACTAATAATCAAAGCATTGGACATGAATATTAAAAACCTGATTATTGGCATTGGTGGCAGTTCTACCAATGATGCCGGTCTTGGTATGCTTACAGCTCTTGGCTGTAAATTTCTCAAGGAAGATGGGTCTCCGGTGGGCATAACCGGAAAAGCTCTAAAAGATATAAAGGTAATTGACACCAGTATGCTTGACAAGCGTCTTGCATACTGCAATGTGCAGGTTGCCTGTGATGTAAATAATCCCCTATATGGACCCAATGGCTGTTCCCATATATATGCTCCACAAAAGGGGGCCGACAAGGATACTGTCCTTATGATGGATGCTTTTATAAAAAACTTTGCCGACCTGGCAGAGAAAAAATACAATATCCAAGGGGCCAATATGCCTGGAGCAGGTGCAGCCGGAGGACTTGGCTATGCTTTTTATGGTTTTTTGCATGCTGAACTAAAGCCTGGCATACAGCTGATACTTGATGCCCTGAACATCTCCGGGGCACTTGACACAGCAAATCTTCTTATTACCGGCGAAGGTCGCATAGACCAACAGACCGCCATGGGAAAAGGTCCCTGTGGTGTGGCTCAGCTTGCCAAAAAAATCAATCCTGAAATTCTCACTATAGCAGTGTGTGGATGTGCCTCACCAGAAGCCGAAGCCGTAAATGATGCCGGAATTGATGCTTATTTTCCAATTTTGCACATGCCTTCCAGTGTCAATGAGGCCATGAAAAAAGAGACTTCTGCTATCAATCTTGCCCAAACCATAACCCAAATTGGAAGAATACTTGGACATATGCACATAAAATGATGTATGATAGATGTGTTTATTTGATAAAATGATAATTAAATTCATTTATATTAAAGAGTACTTCTCGAAAAGGAGCAATAATAATGAGCATGGAAATGGAATTTATACGGGTACTTCCTTCCCCTCAATCACTGATGGAGGATTATCCTATAAGTCTTAAATCAAAAAAGATAAAACTGGAAAGAGATAAAATAATAAAGAATATTTTTTCCGGCAAGGACGATCGCCTTGTTCTGGTTATTGGACCATGTTCCAGTGATAATGAAGATGCAGTTCTTGATTATGTAACCCGTCTGGCCAAGGTACAGGAAAAAATCAAGGACAAGATTTTTGTGGTTCCCCGCCTGTATACCAACAAGCCGCGTACCATCGGAGTGGGCTATAAGGGGATGCTGCACCAGCCTTCCCCTGAAGGTAAGGAAGATATGCTTGAGGGTATCATAGCTATCAGGAAGCTGAATGTACGTGTAATTGAAGAAACCGGCCTCACAGGAGCCGAAGAAATTCTCTACCCTGAGGTCTTCAGATACCTGTCTGATTTGCTGTGCTATGCAGCCGTAGGTGCCCGTTCCAGTGAGGATCAGCTGCATCGTATGATTGCCAGTGGTGTCGGTATTCCTGTCGGACTTAAAAATCCAACCAGCGGGGATTTGTCAGTAATGCTCAATTCTGTCGCCGCTGCCCAGCACTCCCAGGAATTTCTGTTCCGTGGCTGGGAGGTGCGCACCAAAGGCAATTCCTTTGCCCACTCCATTCTTCGTGGCTATGTGGATGCTTCCGGCAAGAGTCTGCCTAATTATCATTACGAAACAATTACCCAGGTAATGAAAATGTATGAAGAACGACAGCTGGAAAACCCGGCAATCATCATTGACACCAATCATGCAAATTCCGGCAAACATTACCTTGAACAAATACGGATTGCCAAGGATATCATGCACTCCAGGAAAATAAATCCTGACATAAAAAATATTGTCAAGGGCCTGATGATTGAGAGCTACATTGAAGACGGCAATCAAAAAGTCGATGGCGGTGTTTATGGAAAATCCATTACCGATCCATGTCTGGGCTGGGAAAAAACCGAAGAACTCCTGTTGGATCTGGCAGATATGCTTTAAACACAATTTTTCATAATCTGCTGTATGCAGAATTCAACACACAAAAAAAGGCGCATCAGCGCCTTTTTTTATTAGAAATTCTCAATAATATGGTAACCGTGTCCCATCAGAAATGTTGCAGTCTCAGGCTCTTCCGTCTTAAACACCACTACCGGCTTCCCTGTACTGCGATCAAAGGAAATGTAAAGATAAGATATATCTATATTTGCACCATGTATATCACTTAATATGCCATCCAGACAGCCCGGCTCATCATCCATGGCTACAGCTATAACCTTGTCCTGGCGGCATTGATATCCTGATTCCCGAAGCACCTTAATGGCTTCCTCAGGTTTATCGACTATGAGCCGTATAATACCAAACTCTGCACTGTCATTGGCCAGCATGGTATAAATATTAATTCTGGATTTAGCCAGTACATTGGTAATCTGGAACAGCCCCCCTTCTTTATTTTCAGTAAACAATGAAACCTGTTTTAACATATTATCCCTCAAACCTTTCTTGCTTTACATATTTTAATTATCATTTTCAACTTATTTCAATAATATATCAAAGAAAGCCATTATTATCAAATATATTTTACACTCCTAAGCATTATAACGCCATTGTTCAAATTTTTCTTCTTTAGAAGAAAAATCTTCCAATTAGCGTTTCAACGAGCTGGGAGATATGCTCGCCAGCTGTTGTAGTTTGTTTTCCCCCACCTAAAGAGGAAGGGGACATCTTAAAGCTC
>NZ_JAILFV010000127.1 GCF_024697385.1 Anaerovibrio sp. | reverse complement strand
CGAGCTTTAAGATGTCCCCTTCCTCTTTAGGTGGGGGAAAACAAACTACAACAGCTGGCGAGCATATCTCCCAGCTCGTTGAAACGCTAATTGGAAGATTTTTCTTCTAAAGAAGAAAAATTTGAACAATGGCGTTATAATTTAAAAACCAGTGGTTTGATAGCCAGCCTGAAATTTGAGTTTTGATGCTGGCTATTTTGTTTTAATGGTATTTCAGGTGCAAAGGGGCGTTATTATGGAATTTCTGGGAACGATAATTCATTGGTTTATGCGTGGTGGGATGGTAATGTACTTTTTATTGGCTGCATCGATTTTATCTGTGGCGATTATCATTGAACGGCTGAAATATTACAGCAGCAAAGCCATCAATATTGAAAAATATTGCAGTGAGTTGACGGAAAAGCTGGAAAATGACAGCCTGGATGAGCTGCTGGACAATTACAAGGACAAGAGCAGGGCAGCGGATATAATGGTTACCGCGGGCATTAGGGCAGCAAAGGGAAAGCGTAATGTAGAAGCTGCCATGGAATCGGCCGCCCAGCTGGAAGCAGCGAAGCTGAAAAAAGGCCTGCCGGTTTTAAGCATGCTGGTGACATTGGCACCGATACTTGGCCTTATGGGAACAGTTATTGGCATGATACAGTCCTTTAGCGTTTTTAATATTCAGCAGGGAGCTCCAATGGCTATTACAGGCGGCGTTGGTGAAGCCCTTATAGCGACGGCATCCGGCCTGGCCGTAGCTGTTATAGCTCTTCTGGGGCATAGCTTTTTCAGCTACAGCCTGGACAATATTCTGACAAAACTTGAGCAGATATCATCCCTGGTAATGGAGTATGTTCCAGTGAAGCAATAAGGAGGCCTATTATGAAATTAACCAGTACCAGAATAGAAAAATCACCGGAAATCATGATAATTCCAATGATTGATATAATCTTTTTCCTTTTGGTATTTTTCATGTTGAGTACTCTTTACATGACAGACCAGAAAACCATTCAGATCAATCTTCCCAAGGCTGCCAGTGCCCAAACTGATGTGGTCAAAAGCCTGCAGGTAACTGTAGCCAAGGATGGACAGCTTTTCCTGGGCACAGACCCAATGGATTTGGATAATCTGAAAAATACGGTAAAGCGTGAGACTGCCATGGGGGAGATTTCCATGGTACTTCGTGCCGATGGAGATGTAGACTATTCAAAATTTATAGGTGTTTTGGATGAAATGAAAAAATGTGGTGTGAAGAAGATTTCTTTGGCTGCCAAATCATAAGGAGCAAAAACTATGGGCGCATTTGTACTAAAAAAGATAACATGTCCGGTACCACTGTCCTGTATTATCCATCTGGTGGCATTTATAGTGCTGGCAGCCGTCGGTGGCTTGTATGGCCTGCAGGACGAACCGGTTTCTTCGGATACCACCATTGAACTGGAACCTGTGATTCAGGAAATAACTCTTGAGGAAGCCATACAGATGGCCAAGGAAAGGCCTGTGCCTGAAGCTATGGATATACCGGATATAAACCCTGTGGAAGGGGTAGCGGTGGGCGAGACTTCGGCCCAGGAAAAAGCCTCATCAGTATTGGATGCAGTTCAGAAAGTGGCAGTAGCTGTAGGCGGTGAAGAAGCTGCAGCAGCCTTGGAACAAACCATAGCACCTGAGATAGCCGGTGCACCGGCATTGCTTCCGGTTGAGGCTGCAGCTCCAGGCGGTGATGGTGCATTGGCAGCAGGCTCCGGGAATGAAAGGGTTTCAGCAGGGGGCGGTGCCTCCGGCAATACAGCTGGCACAGGTGACATAAGCTCCTTGGGGATTGGGGCTGCAGGCAGTGCTACCACACCTGTTCAAGGAGCACCATCAGGTGAGAGTGAAGGTAATATTGCAGACCGTTTTGCAGCCAGGGTAGACAGTAACAAGAAGTATCCGCACATGGCCATGAAAAGAAATCAACAGGGGGTTGTCAGGGTATATGCGACTATTGCCAGCGATGGCAGCCTGCTTGACAGTGGGGTAGTTTCCTCATCAGGTGTGGCAAGCCTTGATAAGGCTGCTGTAAAAGCTGTGGAGAAATCATGTCCATTTGCACACAAGGCGGGGCATACTGTCAATATTACTATCCCAATACATTTTACATTGACTTGACAGAAGGAGGCCATAGAGGAGTTGGATTCATTGGCAAGTGAAAGTGCAGTTTTAAGGCATCCCCGTGCCTTAAAGCGTAGGGCAGCAATTTGGGGTGGCCTCGTTTTTTTGGTGGCTGCCCTTATTTTGGGGGCATCATCAGGTATAATTTCCCTTTCCTGGACAGAAGTGCGGGAAGGCATAATGGGAGGAGTTCAATCCGATAATTATCGTGTGGTATATCTGATAAGGACACCAAGGGTTTTATGTGGAGCCCTGGCAGGATTAAATTTGGCCTTGTCCGGCTGTATTCTTCAGGGAATTCTCAGAAATCCCCTGGCTGATCCGGGAATTATCGGCGTCACTGCAGGTGCTGGTTTATTTGCCATGTTTGTAATGATTATTCTCCCGGAAATGACAACATTGGTTCCAATTGCTGCTTTTATGGGAGCTATACTCTCGGTATCAATAGTATTTGCCCTGAGTTGGGACAGAGGCATACAGCCCTTGCGTATGATTTTGGCCGGGGTGGCAGTGGCGACCTTTTTTGGCGGGGCCCAGACAGCCCTTATGGTGTTTTATTCTGATAAGATTCAGGGAACTATTAACTGGATGGCCGGGGGCTTTCAGGGAGCTTCCTGGACCCATGTAACCATGATTTTGCCCTATTCGCTCATAGGGCTTGCCGTGGTGTTTTTGGCGAGCCGTTGGCTCAATGCCCTGCAGTTGGGGGAAGAAACGGCCAGAAGCATAGGTGTAAATGTTGAAAGGGTAAGGCTGGTGCTGCTGGTTATTGCAGCTGTTTTGGCTGCATCCGCAGTGAGTGTGGCAGGTATGCTGGGGTTTGTTGGCCTTGTAGTACCACATATGGTACGATTAGTAACAGGGGTGGATTTTGATTACCTGTTGCCTGCCTCAGCCATATGGGGGGCTTCCTTTATCGTGATAACTGATACGGTGGCAAGGACTGTTGCGGCTCCTGTTGAAATACCTGTAGGTGTATTTATGTCCTTTTTGGGAGCGCCATTCTTCCTTTACTTGCTGAAGAAAGGAATGAAGCAACAATGATGCTGGAAGCAAAAAATTTAAATGTCGGGTATGGCAGCAGACTTATTGTCAAAAATATCAATTTATCGGTTGCCTCTTCTGATATAATATCTATTATCGGACCAAACGGTTCCGGCAAATCCACCTTGCTCAGGGCCCTAGCCAGATTGCTTCCTGTGGCTTCAGGGGAGATAAGGCTTTCCGGTGAGGATATTAACAAAAAAAATGAAAAAGAAATAGCGAAGCTGATGGCCTTTATGCCACAAAGCACTGATTTTCCAGGGGACATTACGGTTAGGGAGCTGGTTTCCCTGGGGCGGATGCCCTATCGGGGGTTTCTGGATGAGTTTGGTGAAAGGGATTTTCAGGCCATAAACAGGGCCCTGGAGCTGACCAATATGACGATTTATCAGCACAGGTCGGTCCTGGCCCTTTCAGGGGGCGAAAGACAGAGGGCTAGGCTGGCATTGGCATTGGCCCAGGAACCCCAGCTGTTGATGCTGGATGAACCAACGACATACCTGGATATCCGTCACCAGCTGGAATTAATGATGCTTATACACCAGCTGCATGATGATTTGGGACTGACTGTAATCATGGTCCTGCATGATCTCAATCATGCCGCCAGGTTCAGCAACCGCATTGTGGCCATCAAGGATGGGGCCATCCTTGCCGATGGAAATGTGAACAGGGTATTTTCAGAGGATAACATCAAAACCCTATATGGGGTTGAGAATACAATCCTTACATTGGAGGAAGGTGGCCAAAAGCATCTTGTCTGTTTGCCCCACGATCTTGTAAGGAGAACAGGTAATTAATGGATCAGGAAAAGATTAATGCAATAGATATAATAAATGTTCATTGTCAGGCCAAGGGCAAGGAAATCCTGCATGGCATAAGCTTTTCAGTAAAAATGGGTGAAGTCATGGGGCTTTTGGGCCCAAATGGTGCCGGAAAAACAAGCCTTATCAAGCTTATTTGCGGCCTTGGCCCGTGCAGTCATGGAGAAATAAACCTTATGGGGATGCCGGCAGGGATGGATAGGGATGTGACCGTTAAAGCCCTGGTGGGCCTGGTACCACAGGTAAACAATATAGAGCCGGAGCTGACCGTCAGGGAAAGCATGATATGTTATGCTGAGCTTTATGGAGTCCCCCAGGCGAAACAGCGGGTGGCAGAAATGCTGGACCGCTTTGATATGCTGTCATGGGCCGATAAAAGGCCGGAGCAGATTTCAGGGGGGATGCACAGGCGGGCCATGATTGCCAGGGCGGCACTGCCCGACCCGGAAATACTTATATTGGATGAACCCAGTGTGGGACTGGACCCGGAGCTTAGGCAGGGAATCTGGCAGCAGATTGAAAACCTGAAAAAAATGGGGAAAACCATCTTGATAACTACCCATTACATGGAGGAAGCAGATCATTTATGCGACAGAATTGCCATGATAAAAGAAGGTAAGCTGATATTGGTTGATACTGCCCAGGGGATAAAGGATTATGCGGCTGGCAGGCATACGCTGGGACTGACCCTGGAGGAAGCATATCTGGAGCTGGTAACACAGAAGGGAGCTGAAGCTGATGGGCTGGGTTCCTGTTTATAAGCGGGAAATGCTGATGCTGATTCATAGAATCGGCGGCATGGGATATTTTATTACCGGGCTGCTGTTCCCCATGATTTATCTGCTGGCCTTTGGCTGGGGATTGGGAAGTTCAGTAGACATAGCAGGGGGATATATTGCATATCTGGCAAAGGGAATGCTGGCAATTTCAGTTATGATGAACAGCTTTCAGCAGACTGTCATAGCAATCAGTGCGGCCAGGTTTTATCATAAGACATTTCAGACATTGAAAATGAGTCCGGTGAGCAATAGCAATATAGCCTTTGGCATGGCCATGGCCGGAGTGACCAGAGGTGTGGTGGCAGGTATTATAATTTATGTGACCTCCCTATTGTTTTTTGGAGTGGAGGTTATGAGCACCCAGGGGGCTGTTGGCCTTGTCCTGACAGCCATGTGTTTTTCTTCCTTTGGAATAGCCGTGGGGATGTTTATCAATGGTCAGGAGCAGTTTTCCATAGTGAATAATTTTATAATTACTCCCATGACCTTTTTTTGCGGATCATTTTTCCCTATTGCAAATCTGCCGGATATTGTATATAGACTGGTGCAGTATCTTCCGCTGAGCCTGACCAACGGGTTGCTGAGGATGTATCAATGGGATTTTGCAGCAGTGGAAAGTGCCTGTTTATTGTTGGTTATAACGCTGGCGGTTTATTTTTGGAGTATAAATCGTATCAGGCATTATAACGAATTTAAATAAATAATTGTTTTTTAGGAGGAGCAAAATGAAAAGTATTGTGGTAGTATCAAGTCTTACGGGGAATACACTCAAGGTGGCAGGTGAAGTAGCCTATGCCCTGGATGAAAAGCAGGAAGCTTTCAAGGTAGAGGAGAATCCTGATGTTTCCGATTATGACCTGGTGGTCGTTGGGGCTTGGATTGATAAGGGCTCTGCCGATAAAAAGGCAGCGGAATTCATAAAGAAAATTCGCAACAAGAAGGTTGCCATATTTGCTACCTTGGGCGCATATGCAGATTCTGATCATGCAAAAAAATGTATTGATAATATAACTGCACTTTTTGATGACAGCTGTGAGGTGGTTGGATCCTTTATC
>NZ_JAILFV010000097.1 GCF_024697385.1 Anaerovibrio sp. | reverse complement strand
TCAATGATGTCCCTGATTATCTGGAAAGGCTTGCGGCGTGGGGCATTAAGACGAATTCTTGGGCGGCCGCCGGAAATCTGGTTTAATTCTTCTATACTAAGCTTGTTTCTGTTAATCATGATAATCATCCTTCCTTCTGCTGCTCTTATCGAGCAGTTTTTTTATTTTCTGTCCTTTATATGCAGAAGTGAGGAAAATGTTACATTGAATTATTTTTTTGAAAATCTTTCAGGAGAAACATGATGGCGTTATAAAAGGATATTTTAGTAGCAGCATAGAAAATTTTAAAATAAAAATATGGTATAAAGTGTTGGGATAGTTCCTGACAATCTGAAGGATATAAGAATTTATATTCCGTTGTTTTTTATTGCGGTAAAAATTGAGAGGAGCTTATGTATGTCAGAGCAGGGAAAAAAGACAGACCTGGAATAGGTATCAGCCACCGGGATGTTTTGAAGCTTGCCGGTACGGGAATGATGGCATATGTTGCTACATCGGCTTTGTGACAGCAATACAAAAATTTATGATTACGGGGATAATTCAGTTTATCCAGGCTTTTTAGAGGCGCATTGTCATCCGGTATATGCCGGATATAAGATGTTCAGTGTGGCCAAGATGACAGAGGAGAACACTTTGGAGGAGTGTGTTCAGGTCATCAAGGAATATATAGAGGCCAATCCGCAAAAAATGTCATCAATGGAGTCGGGTTTTCAACTAGCAGGGAAATTCCGGATGCCGGTATGCTGGATGCTGTCTGCCCTGATAAGATTGTATTCTGCGAAAGCAGTGACGGGCATTCTATGTGGCTCAATACAAAGCCCATGGAAGCATATGGGATTAACAGGGATGCTGTGACCAAATGGGGTGAGGAATGTGTAAAGGTGGATGATAAAGGAAATCCTACCGGTTTTATATCGGAGGCACCTACATTCCATGTTCGTTCACAGTTAAAATATGAAGTGGAGGATTTAAAAGCTGCTCTCCTGAGTTGGCAGGACTTTGCTCTTTCCATGGGGTATACTGGTGTATATAGTGCAGGCGTCAATATCCTCAACCCATCGGAGCCAATCGCTATCCATGAAGTGGCTGCTGAAGGGAAGCTCAGGCATTATATATATGGTGGTATTTATTTAAAGGATAATACGGATACACCGGAAAAGGATATGGAAATGATTGCTGCGGACGCGGAAAAGAATAACAGTAAGCATTATCATATAACCGGAGCCAAGGTGTTCTGTGATGGTGTAGTGGAGTCACATACTGCATGGCTACTGGATGATTATGCTGATCAGGCTGGCTATAAAGGTGTATCCGAATTTGATGACCATGAAAAAATGGTAAGGCTGCTAAAGGCAGCCAGCAAACATGATTTGAATGTGCATGTTCATTCTATCGGGGATGCTGCCAGCAGGGCCTGGATAGACGCAATCGCAGAAGCGGAAGAAACAACAGGAAATTTCGGTATGCGAAATGTCCTGGCCCATCTGCATGTCGTAAACAAGGAGGATATCAAACGCATTGCTGATTACAACATTATGGCCGTGGCTGGTATGATGTGGATGCAGAAAGAACCGGATGTGTTTACCCAGGAGGTTCAATATCTGGGGGAAGAAAAAGCATATAGTGCTTATCCGGTCAAATGTAAGGCTTTAGGCAGAATGATCATAAAGCTTGATAATTTAACATATAAAAATCTGTTGTTATCAATTCAGTTCAGCTGTCCGGATAACATTATTTATCTGGGCGACTGTTTTTTTCTATTTTATGTGGGGTAAAAGTTTTTATATCAATAAAAATGTTTTGGGTGCCGGGGAAATAGTTATGTAATAATCTTCAAAAATATTTATCCCTAGTGAATTTAAAATACCTCTATTCAAAGTAATGAACAGTGGAAAATAAATTATGGCAAAATTAAGCTGCTGTCATAAAAGAAAATTTATTATTATGTTGTCCTTTTTTTGTATCAGTGTATTGTTTAATGATTATTTTTGTATGTTATAATTCATTTGATTACAAAAGTATAAATTATTGAATGGGGGATGATTTTTAAATACATTATTTATTAAAAGGATTCATTAGCTTAATATCGAATTTTATAAACAGTGAATATTTGAGCAAAAAAAAACTTGCCGAAGCAAGTTTTAACCACACACTGTGGAGTCCCGAAGGACAGTTTGAATAAATCATGTTTTTTGAACTTAATGGTGTAATTTCTGATGGTACTCAGAATTTAATTTTATTTTATATTATGGAGGTAGTGATGTCAATATGAAAAAACAATTCAAAGATTATTATTTGTAGCTTTACAATTGATGTGAGACCCCCTCTATACAAAAAACGGTTTAGTCCTTAGAATTTAATTACCACAAAAAACTCTGAGAAAGGACGTCAACCGTTTTGAATAGTATATCACATTCTAATCGTTATCTTCCACAT
>NZ_JAILFV010000017.1 GCF_024697385.1 Anaerovibrio sp. | reverse complement strand
GAGCTTTAAGATGTCCCCTTCCTCTTTAGGTGGGGGAAAACAAACTACAACAGCTGGCGAGCATATCTCCCAGCTCGTTGAAACGCTAATTGGAAGATTTTTCTTCTAAAGAAGAAAAATTTGAACAATGGCGTTATAAGTGTGATTATGAATATGGAGGATAGAAACTTGGTGGAATTATTGGCACCGGCAGGCAGCAGAGAGGCTTTGACTGCTGCCATTGAAAGTGGGGCAAATGCAGTTTATCTGGCGGGAAATATGTTTGGCGCCAGGGCATATGCAGATAATTTTGATGAGGATGGGTTGCGGGAAGCTATTCGCACGGCCCATTTAAGGAATGTACTGATAAATGTAACCGTAAATACAATAATTGATGACCAGGAGCTGCCTGCCCTGGAAAAATATCTTCGCTTTTTGTACGAAGCTGGTGCAGATGCCATTTTGGTGCAGGATTTAGGAGTAGCCAGGCTGGCCAGGGAAGTTGTGCCGGAGCTGCCCCTCCATGCCAGCACCCAGATGACAGTGCATAATCTTGATGGTGTACTGGCACTTCAGGAATTGGGATTTTCCAGGGTAGTGCTGTCCCGTGAGGTATCCCTGGAAAATATCAGGCATATCATCGATAATTGCAATGTGGAAATTGAGGTATTTGTCCATGGAGCCCTGTGTGTCTGCTATTCAGGGCAATGCCTTATGAGCAGCCTTATTGGTGGCAGATCAGGCAATCGTGGCCGCTGCGCACAGCCATGCCGTCTTCCATATACATTGGTAGATGGTGAGGATAACAATTTGCTGGGAGATACTGCAGGTAAATATCTGCTCAGCCCCCGGGATATGAATACCATAGAGCTTCTGCCCCAGCTTATTGAAGCAGGAGTGGCTTCACTGAAAATCGAGGGCAGGATGAAGCGTCCTGAATATGTGGCAATAGTGGTGAATAATTATCGTCAGGCCATTGACAGTTATTATGACGGGGCTTTTCAGGTAACGGAGAAAAACCGTCACGATTTATCACAAATTTTCAATCGAGATTTTACAACAGCCTATCTGGAGAAAAAACAGGGGCGGAATATGATGAGTGATAAGCGGCCTAATAATAGGGGAATCATGCTGGGGCGTGTCCTGGAATATGACCGTTCATCAGGGGAAGCCATTTTAAAGCTGGCAGACAGATTGTCTGAGGGTGACCAGGTGGATTTTTGGGTCAAGGTGGGTGGCAGGGTCACTGCCACTGTCAGGGAACTTAAGCTCATCAAGGAGGGCAAAAATCGCAATGTTGTGCCTGTTAAGTGTGCCGAGGCCGGAAATATGGTGTGCTTTCCGGTGGATTCACCGGTTTATGCCCATGACCGGGCTTTTAAGGTATATGATCAGGAGCTTATGGATTGGGCCAAGGGCTTTTATAACACCGGCGCCCCGGTGAGGCGTGTTCCGGTGGATATAGAGGTAACTGCCGCTGTGGGGGAACCACTAGTAATAACAATTACAGATGCTGATGGAAATAAGGGAAACGGAACAACCGCTTTTATTGGACAGGAAGCCATAAAGCGACCATTAAATGAAGATACCATCAAAAAGCAGGTATCGCGACTGGGGACCAGCATTTTCGAACTTCGTGGCCTGACCTGCCGGTTGGGTGATAATGTCATGGTGCCAATAAGTGAAATCAATGAAGCCAGAAGAG
Organism: Anaerovibrio sp.; assembly: GCF_024697385.1. Taxonomy (GTDB): domain Bacteria; phylum Bacillota; class Negativicutes; order Selenomonadales; family Selenomonadaceae; genus Anaerovibrio. The sequence continues at coordinate 10,368 of NZ_JAILFV010000017.1, read as the reverse complement.
CGGCAGTTGAAAATGTGGAGAAAATGAGACTTGAGGCCTTTTCCCGCAAGGGGCGTGTATTATCTGTTCCTCCAAAGGCAAAAAAAATATCGGCAGGAAAAGCCCCAACAGGAATAACTGCAGTGGTGGACAGGCTGGAGATGGTTCAGACTGCATTGTCTGCAGGTGCTGATTGGATCGTATATGGTGGGGATTCCTATGCTCATGAAGCCATTACGCCGATACAGTACGAAAAGGCTGCCTACATGGCCCACAAGGCAGGAGCAAGTATCGCCTTTAATACTTCACGGATTATCAGGGACCAGGAGCTTCCGGCCTTTCATAAATGGCTCCGGACTGTAGCGGACTATGGACCTGATGCTATTAATGTGCATAATATAGGTTCCCTGAGTGCAGTAAAAAAATATACTTCCCTGCCGGTTCATACGGATTACTCTTTTATAGTATATAATCATAAAACCCTTGAATATCTGGAGGAACTTGGAGTGGAAGCTGCCACCCTGTCCCCTGAGCTGAATATGGGACAGATTGGCGAATTGCTGGGGGAGAGCCCGATTCCTTTGTCCTGTATAGTCGATGGCAACCTGGAGCTGATGGTGTCTGAGTATTGTGTGACCGGCAGCTTTATCGGCGGACTCCATACAGGCTCATGCAGTGCACCCTGTGTCAACAGCGGCAAGCAGTTTTTCCTGAAGGACCGCAAGGATGTAAAATTCCCGTTGGTGATGGACCAGCATTGCCATATGCATGTGCTGAACGGCAACAGACTGAGCATGCTGCCTCATGCCATGAAGCTGCGGGAAATGGGAATAAGTCAGCTGCGGATTGAAGGCCGGTACATGAATAATGGCCAGCTTAAAAAGACCATTGAAAACTACAGAAGATATATGAAATATGACAGGGACCTGACAGAAGCTGAAAAGACAGCAGCCACGGCTGCTGAGGGACCGGGGATTACTCGTGGGCATTATTTCAGGGGCGTTTTGTGATGCCCCTTTATTGTTGAGGTATCAGATGGAAAAGGATTCATTTAAGGTTTTAGAATATAACAGAATATTGAGCATGCTTAAGGATAAGGCCGGATCAATATGGGGTAAGGAATTGGCAGGCGGCCTTGAACCCAGCAGTGATATTGGTGAAGTCAGGGACAGGCTGCGGGAAACTGCCGAAGCCTATATGGTCCTGTCTGTGGCCAATCCACCATTAGGGGGGATACACGATATCCGGGATTTGATGAAAAGAATCGGGATAGGTGCCACGGTGGAGCCGGCGGAAATAATGGATGTATTGAGTAATATGTACGCCATGCGTTCCGTAAAAAAGTTTTTTAAGGAGCTGGAGCTTGATGTGCCGATTCTCAGGGAAACCGCCGGAAATCTGGAAATTTTGGGCCAGCTGGAGCGAAATCTTGAAAATGTTGTAGATGAGCACGGCAATCTTCGTGATGATGCCAGTACAGAACTGAAGCGTATCCGTCGCGATATTAAGGTTTCACAGTCACGGATAAAGGACCACCTGCACAATATCATTCATTCTGCCGATTATCAAAAGTATTTTCAGGATGCCATTATCACCATGCGGGGGGACAGGTATGTTGTTCCTGTAAAACAGGAATACAGGCAATATTTCCCCGGCATTGTTCACGATCAGTCAGCCAGTGGTTCCACTTTGTTTGTAGAGCCAATGGTGGTAGTAAATCTCAATAACGATGTAAAACAGCTGTTGGCAGCAGAAAAGCATGAAGTGGAGCGGATACTGAGGGATATTTCCCAGCAGCTCAGGCGCAATGATGATACTTTGATGGCCAACTGTGATATATTGGCCTTTATTGATTTTACTTTTGCCAAGGCTTCCCTGGCCTATGATATGAAGGCCGTGGAACCGGTTATCAGTGAGGATCGGGTAACTAGCCTCAGGGCAGCCAGACATCCACTTATTAATGCGGATCATGTGGTACCAATAGATGTTACCATTGGCGACCAATACAGTATGCTCCTGGTTACCGGACCTAATACCGGTGGTAAGACTGTCAGCATGAAAACCCTGGGCTTAATGGTGATGATGGCCCAGTCAGGGCTGTTTTTGCCGGTGGAGGCAGGCTCCAAAATTGCCATATATAATAATATATATGCTGATATAGGTGATGAGCAGAGTATTGAACAGAGCCTAAGTACATTTTCAGCCCATATGACCAATATAGTTGGGATACTGGGACAGGTTGAGTCAGATGATCTGCTGCTGTTGGATGAGCTTGGTGCGGGGACAGACCCTGAAGAAGGGGCAGCCCTGGCAATGGCTATACTGGAGCAGCTGCTGAATATCAAGGCCACTGTAATGGCAACAACCCATTATTCGGAGCTGAAGACCTTTGCTTTTAGCCGTGAGGGTATCGAGAATGCCTGTGTAGAATTTGATGTGGAAACCCTGAAGCCTACCTACAGACTGCTGACCGGTATTCCAGGGGCAAGTAATGCCTTTGCCATAAGCCGGCGGCTGGGCTTAAGCGAGGCCCTGGTAATAAGGGCAAAACAGCTGATTCAGGCAGATCATGCACAATTTGAGCAGGTTATTAATCAGCTGGAAAAAGAGAAAATGATGTATGAGCAAATGAATGCCAGCATCGAAGCCAAGTTGCGCCGGGCGGAAAAAATGGAAGCCAGGGCAGAGGAAATGCGAAGTGAGCTTGCACAGAAAAAGGCTGATATTATCAGAAAGGCAAAGGATGAAGGCTCGGCCATGGTGCGCAGGGCTCGCAGGGAATCAGAGAGTGTCATTAAAATGCTCAAGGAGCAGTTTAATGATATGGGAATCCAAAAGCGACAGCAGACAATACAGGATGCCAGAAACAAGCTGAATGAGGTGTCTGACCTGGTACGCCCCGGACTTGTTTCAGGCAAGGCCTTCAGGAAGCCGGTTGATTTAAAGACACTGGCCCCGGGAGATATAATATATGTAACTAAGCTGGACCAGAAGGGAACCGTGCTGGGGATCAACGGCAAGGAAATTGAGGTCCAGATGGGCAGTATGAAAACTACCATTAAGGCCAATGCCTGCAGGTTTGTGGAAAAGGGAAAATCTGACAATAACCATGTAGCAGGGGCACCGACTAAATCCTCAGGGGGCAACAGCTTCATGAAAAAGACCCAGGGGGCAAGCCGTGATATTGATATCAGGGGAATGATGGTAGACGAGGCCGAGGTGGTATTGGGCAAATTTATCGATGATTCCCTTATTGCAGGATTATCACAGGTTCTGATAATTCACGGCAAGGGCACCGGTGCATTGCGCAAGGGAGTCCATGAATATCTTAAGCGTCATAAAAATGTAGAGAATTTCAATTTTGCCGACATGAGTGAAGGTGGTACAGGTGCAACCTTGGTTTTCCTGAAATGATTTAATAAATCATTTTTGTGGTGAAAAATGACAACAGCCTTCTGGCAATTAATGGAATTTGGGCCGTCTCCTGTGGTCAGGAGCGGCTTTTTGATTTCGATGAGGCCCTGATGAAATGCCTATGTGGTGAACAATGGCGTGTAAATAGATGATACAGGGATGCAGCAAAAAAACACTAATTGGTGTTTATCATTAAAGTGTGGTAAAATAGGACCGTATATGTTTATGAGGAGGTCTATCATGGAAAAACGCACCGGTGCAGCCCAGCGAAACAGGCAGACCAAACAGCCACAACAGCGAAGCAATGCAAGACGGATCATGATAATCTTTGGAGCAATATTTGCAGTCATGATTATTGGTGTTGGTTGTGGTTTTTTGACGGCTACATTTAATACAAAAGCAGATTTGGCTGATATCCGTCCACCAGCCTCATCACAGATTTATGATATTAATGGCAATGAAATTGCCAATGTTCATGCAGATGAAAATCGTGTGCCCGTTAAAATGAATCAGATTCCTGAAAACCTGAAAAATGCCTTTGTGGCAGTTGAGGATGTTCGGTTTTATGAACATTCCGGTATAGATTTTCGCGGTATAATGCGTGCTGCCTGGTCAAATATCACCAATCAGGGGGTAAGCGAGGGTGGTTCAACCATCACCCAGCAGCTGGCAAAAAATGCATATTTAACCCAGGATCGTACCTTTAAGCGTAAGATTCAGGAAATGTTTCTGGCAATACAGCTGGAGCATCAGTATACCAAACAGGAAATTTTGGAGCTTTACCTGAATCAGATTTATTTTGGCCAGGGGGCTTATGGTGTCCAGGCAGCGGCCAAGACTTATTTTGGCAAGAGTGTTGAAGAACTGGATTTAAGTGAATGTGCCATGTTGGCCGGAATCCCAAAGAGTCCTAATTATTATTCCCCGATGAATAATCTCAAGGCAGCTCAGGCCCGTAAGGCTACAGTGTTGGATCAGATGGCAAAGTATGGCTATATCAGCACATCCACTGCCAGCAAAACCAAGGGCGAGGAGCTCCGGCTGGTGAAAAACACCACCAAGAGCAGTGGGGAAGCTGCTTATTTTGTAGATTATGTCATTCAGATGATGATAGAAAAATACGGCTCGGATGCCGTATACAAGGAAGGCCTGAAGATATATACCACATTGGATATGGATATGCAGAGGGCTGCTGAGGAGGCAATGAAAAACCTTCCGGATATGTCAGAGGCGAATGGTATTAAACAGCCTCAGGGTGCCCTGGTGGCAATAGATCCGCATACCGGACATATTAAGGCCATGGTAGGCGGTCGTGGGACAGACATGTTCAACCGCGCCACTCAGGCTGAAAGACAGCCTGGCTCTGCCTTTAAGCCATTTGTTTTTGCCGCTGCACTGGAATCAAATTTTACGCCTTCGTCAATCATTGATGATAAGCCGTTGGAAATTAACGGATGGGAGCCACAGAACTACAGCCGCAATTTCAACGGAAAGGTCTCCCTGCGGTATGTTGCCGAACAGTCACTGAATGTTCCTACTGTCAGGGTTGCCCAGGATGTGGGAATTGACAAGGTTATTTATTATGGCAGGGAAATGGGAATTTCCACCTTTGTTACCGAGGGGGACCAGAACGATGGCAATCTTGCTACGGCCCTTGGCGGACTCACCAGGGGAGTAACCCCGTTGGAGCTTACCAGTGCCTATTGTACTTTTGCCAATGATGGTATTCATGTTGAGCACACTGCTATCATCAGGGTGCTTGACCGTAATGGCAAGCCTTTGGAGGAACCAACACCTAAGTCAAAACAGGTACTCAAAAAGAGTACAGTAAACGATCTGACCAGCATGCTCATGGGTGTTGTGGCCCGTGGTACAGGAACTGCTGCCAACATAGGAAGGCCAGCTGCCGGCAAAACAGGTACTACCAGTGATTATCACGATGCCTGGTTTATGGGATATGTGCCGGACTTGGTTGTAGGTGTATGGATAGGAACGGATGACAACCAGCGTATGGGAACCATGACAGGTGGTACCACGCCGGCAGTTATATGGAAGGCCTTTATGACAAAGGTAATGTCCGGCATGCCGAACAAGTCCTTTGATGGGGCTTATCTCACATCGGTGGAAAAACCAACCAAGATCGAATCAGTGGACAAGGATGGAAATCTGATTGACAAGGATGGCAAGCTGATTCTTGACAAGAATGGTAAGCCGATAAAGGGAAACAAAAAAACATCTGGTGACAAAAATACAGCAGACAAACAAAATAAAAACAATGAATCCAAGAATACCGGTGAGCCTGCAGTGCCTACACCTACGGCGAATGGCGGTAAGAAATCAAATGGATAGCTGTATCCAGGTAAAAAGGGGAGAAATTTGATTGTGACAACTAATGTTTATGATATTCTCAAGGAGCGGGGCTATATTGCCCAATGTACTAATGAGGATGAGGTTCGGTCCCTGCTGGCCAATGAACGGGTGACATTTTATATAGGCTTTGACCCTACGGCAGACAGCCTTCATGTCGGTCATTTTCTGGGTCTGATGGTGATGTCCCATCTGCAGCGGGCCGGGCACAGACCGGTTTGTCTGGTTGGTGGTGGAACCGGTACGGTGGGTGATCCTTCAGGGCGTACTGATATGCGTAAGATGCTTACAGATGAGGATATTGAATACAATTGTAATCAGTTTAAGAAACAGATGGCTCGCTTCATCGATTTTTCCGATGATAAGGCCCTGATGGTCAATAATGGTGATTGGCTGCGCAAGCTGAATTATATTGAACTTTTGCGTGAGGTTGGTCCTCATTTTACGGTAAACCGCATGCTGGCTGCTGAATGCTATAAAAATCGCATGGAAAAGGGACTTACCTTTCTGGAATTCAACTATATGATAATGCAGTCCTATGATTTCCTGGAGCTTCATCGTCGCTATAATCTCAAGCTGGAGATGGGTGGAGATGACCAGTGGTCAAATATCATTGGTGGTGTTGAGCTCACCAGACGAATTACCGGTGATGCCGTTTATGGATTGACCTTTACCCTGCTCACCAAGAGTGACGGTCAGAAGATGGGGAAAACTGCAGGTGGGGCATTGTGGCTTGACAAGGAAAAGACCTCTGCCTACGATTTCTATCAGTATTGGCGTAATGTGGATGATGCAGATGTGGAAAAGTGCTTATCCCTGCTTACATTCCTGCCTATGGATGAGGTACGCCGGTTAGGCGCCCTTGAGGGACAGGAAATCAATGAGGCCAAAAAGGTATTGGCATACGAGGTGACCAAGCTGGTTCATGGCGAGGATGAAGCCATGAAGGCCCAGGCAGCAGCTGAAGCAGTATTTGGCGGAGCAGGCTCCAGTGAGAATATGCCAACTGTGGAGCTTTCCTCTGGGGAGGCCAATCAGAAGCTTTTGGATGTACTGGTGGGAGCCGAAATATTTGCCTCCAAGGGAGAAGGCCGTCGGCTGATTCAGCAGAACGGGCTGTCCCTCAATGACCAAAAGGTGACTGATACTGAATATGTTTTATCTGATGCAGATTTTACCAATGGCGAAGCAATAGTTAAAAAAGGCAAGAAGAAATTCTATCGCCTGTTAAAGGTGTGATTTTGCCACAGATAATGTATGTGTTATTCGTTGAATACAGGTGGATTTAATTACAATTCAGTGGAAGCAAAGTCTTTCACTGAATAAGTTTTATTCTATAAATAAAAGGAGTTTTAAGTAATGTCAGGACATTCAAAATGGGCTAATATCAAAAGAAAAAAAGGTGCAAATGATGCTATTCGTGGAAAGATAACCACTAAAATAGGCCGTGAAATCACCATTGCTGTTCGCATGGGTGGTTCTGACCCAACTGGTAATATGCGTCTGAAGCTCGCTTTATCAAAAGCGAAGTCAAACAATATTCCAAAGGACAATATCAACAGGGCAATCCAGAAGGGCCTGGGGGCCTCTGATGGCAGCAGCTATGAGGAGATGACCTATGAGGGCTACGGTCCTGGCGGTACTGCTATCATGCTGGATATCCTTACTGATAACAGAAACCGTACAGCAGCAGATGTCCGTCATATTTTTTCCAAGTATGGCGGCTCTCTTGGAGCAACCGGCTGCGTGTCCTGGATGTTCAACAAAAAGGCAGTATTTGTGGTTGAAAAGGAAGTATTCGACGATGAAGATGCCCTGATGGAGCTGGTACTGGAAGCAGGCGCAGAGGATTTTGTGGCAGAGGATGAGGTCTTTGAAATCACTGCCGATCCTGAGGCGTTTGATGATATACTTCAGGCCTTGAACGACAAGGGTATTGAGGCTGCCTCAGCTGAGATTACAATGGTGCCTGATAATACCATAAAGGTTGAGGGTGAGCATGTCGCTTCAATGCAGAAGATGCTTGATGCCTTTGATGAAAACGATGATGTTCAGGCAGTATACGGCAATTATGAAATGGATGAGGAAGAGTAATCCATATTTTGGCGGCCTTCGGGCCGCTAATTTTATATGCTGTGACGATGATGCAGCTTGGAGGGAATGATTGTATGTTGGTATTAGGGATAGACCCCGGTACTGCAATCTGTGGCTATGGATTTGTCGAATTAAAGGGGAGCCGGCTGGTGGCCAGGGAATATGGTGCCATTACCACCAGTTCAAAGGCGAGACCGGAGGACAGGCTGATGAAGCTATATGACGATCTTGACGCACTGATAAAGAAGCATAAGCCTGATGTTATGGGAGTGGAGCAGCTGTTTTTCAACCGGAATGTTACCACGGCCATTCCTGTAGGTCAGGCAAGGGGAGTGGTGCTGCTGGCGGCGGCAAAGAACGCCCTGGAGCTGGTGGAACGGACTCCATTGCAGGTAAAACAGTCTGTTACCGGATATGGTAAGGCCACCAAGGAACAGGTCATATACATGGTTACCCGGCTGTTGAACCTCCCTGAGCCACCAAAACCGGATGATGTGGCAGATGCACTGGCGGTGGCTATATGCACCTCCCATATGTTGGACAGCTTTGTATACAGAAATAAATTATGACAAAATTCTCATGGCTAAATCCGGGAAGCTATAGGGAGGCCTCCTTTTGCTATAGGCGGGAGGTATGCTGCACCTTTATATGGCAGGAAGGCTTTCAAGACTGATACAGGTTTACAATGATATGCACATTGTATACATAAAAACATGTAATGTATACACTATTTGTTAAGAAAATTGGTGGACTAAACACCATTATTGTATTATAATATTCGTTGTTTAAGTGTGTAAGTGAGAAAATCTGAACAAATGTCTTTATTGCGTGGACTTAGCTCCTGCTGCTCAGTTGATTCGATGCCAATGTGGGGATTCGGTTTCCTGTATTGGATATGCCTTGTAATAACATTGGTGGATTACAGTTGGTGCTTTGTATATATTGCTGAGCAGGTGCTGTTTCATTTGTTCAATCCCACAGGAGGTATACAATGGCTCTTATTGTTAAGAAGTTTGGCGGCTCATCTGTAGGCTCTACTGAAAAAATAATGAATGTTGCCAAAAGAATTGTTGAAGAAAAAAAGCCCGGTGACCAGATTGTCATGGTCATATCCGCTATGGGGGATACCACGGATAATCTTATTGAGCTGGCTAAGGGTATCAATAACAATCCTTATCAGTTTCCCCGGGAAATGGATATGCTGCTTACCACAGGTGAGCAGGTTTCAATTGCCCTGCTGACGATGGCCTTCAGGACCCTTGGGCAGAAGGCAGTATCATTGACCGGTCAGATGGTTGGGATGAAGACAAATACAGTTCATACAAAGGGAAAGATTATAGATATAAAACCCGCAAGGGTCATCAAGGAATTGGAAAAAGGTAATATAGTGGTAGTAGCCGGCTTCCAGGGAATTGATGAAAACGGTGATCCTGTGACGCTGGGCCGTGGTGGCTCAGATACCTCTGCCGTGGCACTTGCCGGTGCCTTGAAGGCTGATTCCTGTGAAATCTATACAGATGTTGATGGTATTTATTCTGCTGATCCCCGACTTATTCCTGATGCCAGGAAAATGAAGGAAATAACCTATGATGAAATGCTGGAAATGGCCCGTCTTGGTGCAGGCGTCATGCAGCCCCGTTCGGTTGAAATGGGCAAGTACTTCAATATTCCGATACATGTCCGCTCAACCTTTACATCCGCGGCTGGTACTATGATTAGGGAGGCTTATACTATGGAAGAAAAAGATTTCTTGATTCGTGGCGTTGCCCATGATAATAATGTTGCTAAAATTGCTGTTTTGGGCGTGCCAAATAATCCAGGTATTGCCAAGGAAATTTTTTCAGCACTGGCAGAAAAGAACATTGCAGTTGATATGATTGTTCAGAGTATCAGAAATATCGAAAAAAATGTCACTGACATGGTATTTACAACTACCATGGATGATTTGCCGGAAACCAAGAAAACCGTGGATGTGGTTGCAGAAAAGCTCCATGCTGTCGCTGTGCTTATTGAAGAAAATGTCGCCAAGGTATCCATTGTGGGTGCCGGTATGCTCGGCAATCCTGGTATTGCGGCCAGGATGTTTGGCGCCCTGGCTGATGCCAATGTCAACATTGATGCCATCAGCACCTCTGAAATCAGTATCAGTTGTCTTATCAACGGTTCTGATCTCAAGGAAGCAGCCAACGCAATTCATGCCGAATTTTTCCCTGAAAAGTGATTTTACCCGAAGTAAATGGACCCATTGGACTGATTTCAGTGGGGACCATGGCTTCCCGGAATAAGTTGAATATGTAGCCGGATAGAGAGCCTCCTGCCTTAATATGACAGGGGCTGTCTTTTTGCCCGGAAGGAAAAAAGTTTCGTTACAGAAGTATAACGAGCTTTAAGATGTCCCCTTCCTCTTTAGGTGGGGGAAAACAAACTACAACAGCTGGCGAGCATATCTCCCAGCTCGTTGAAACGCTAATTGGAAGATTTTTCTTCTAAAGAAGAAAAATTTGAACAATGGCG
>NZ_JAILFV010000158.1 GCF_024697385.1 Anaerovibrio sp. | reverse complement strand
CATAGCTAAAGCTTTTCTGAACCACGCGACTATCGCGTGGTTTTCTTTATACAAAAAACGACCTCCAGCGTTGGTGCTGGAGGTCGTTTCACATGAAGCTGTTTATTATTTTACACGAATATTACCATATAGTTAGTACTTTAAATTATGAAATGATGTATTGCATTTCTACTACACCGCCTGATGGTTTTTCTGGCAGTTCATGCAGAGGCCGGTTCCGAAGCGTTCTTGACTGAATTTCTGTACTTTGTCAGAAATTTTGGTGCCACAGTCTGCGCAAACGGCCCCAAGGCTGTAGGCAGCTCCTGTGCTTCTACTGACAGCCTTTGGCTTGGGTACTTCTGATACAAACTGGTCGGTGCGGATATCCGCCTCCGGATCATCACCAGTAGAGATGTTAAATGCCATCATATAGGCGTACTTGATACTGGCTGTTTCAGCCTTCATAACGGCCTTGTCTCCGCTGTCCTGTCCATTACCAAGACCAGTTATATCCACATATTCACCAGAATCAGAATCAATAAGCCTTATGTTCATTTGTACCGTCGCCAGGTGCTCCTTATTGCCCTTTGCATTGACAACATGCTCCAGCGAGATGAGATTGGCCTTGGCAATCGAGCATATCTTATTCTTGACCAATGCCTCATTAACCTTTTCCAGCACATCTGCCGCCGTCGCATACTGGTATTTATGAAATTCATTAGTTCCGTTCTTCTGGACATGCGAGACTTCCTCCATGACCTTGACCAGTTTGGCCGTGATTTTCTTGATTGGTCTTTCCGTTGAAGTTTCCATTGTAAATTCTCTCCTCTCATAACATTCACGCAATCAGGGGCAAGGAGTCCCAGCAATATCGGTATACCAAATTATATGGCCTTACTTCCTTAATCATTTCGCCATCCTCCCAAAGCTGCAAGCCGGAGTCTGCTCCCCGGTCATCAGTAGCCCAATAATACCTGAAGTCCACCTCGGGGAACCTTTTGACCAGAGTTTCAATTGCCTTTAATGGTGCAGTCCAAGCGGTGGAAAAACTGATAGTATTATCATTGTTCCTAATGCAGTCCAAGGCATCAGTAGAACCCCAGTTGGCTATTTTCCAATGGTGAACATCCACCTCCGACTTTTTCGGCAAAGGAAGGATTTTTTCCATATCCACAAGACCATTCTTGCCACTAATAAAACCCATAACCTTTTCTACATCTTCTTTGGCTCCCAACAAAACCAGCACATTACGCACATAGTTTGCCATATTAAACACCCCCAAATATCAAGGGCACTGCCTTTAATGGCAGAGCCCCTTCACATTATCCTGCTTTCTTTATCATAGCCTGCTTTACAGCCTGTCCGTGGTCACAGTAGTCGGCCACATCACAATAGCTCTGGCACTTCTTATCGTGCCAGCGTTCCCTGGCTGAGCACAGCTTTGGCATTTCACCTGTGGCCATAGCTTCCTTCAAGGCCTTCGCCTTATGCTTAAAGTACCTGATAAGCCAGTGGTCGGAAATCTTATTGATAGGAATAATGTAGACATTCCTGTCAATACCCCGCTCAGCCGCTATTCTAAGGCTTCCATCTCTACATATTGCCTGAATAAACATCCTTTTGACCTCAAAGCCCTGCTGTTCCAGCAATATCCGATAATAATTCAGCTGTAAGGCCCAGTCCATAACATACCTGACACCATCTGTAAACAGTTCCTGACGGTACTTTGGCTGACCTTTCTTGGCACCAGTCTTATAGACCTCTCCTGTTGGAACAGACTTCTTGTAATACCCCAAGGCCCGCATCAGCTTGTAGCTGGAAGTTACCTTCAAATCCCCCAGTGTTCCTGTATCTTCATCAAGGAGCTGTCCATAGAGGTCAAATTTGCCACTGGTAGTACCATCCTTTAGCCTCACCTCAGCCAAAATATCACCATCAATATGCTTCTCATGGATACCATGTATGCCCTGTCCTTGTAGGGCGTATAAGGCATCCTCTGGGTTAATGGCGTATTCTCTGGTCTTTTTGAGGAATACTTCTCTGGTTCCATTCAAAAGCTCCGTAACACTGGGTTCATCGAGCTGTCGGTCAGAACTCTGAGCCACTGCCCTTAGTGTTGGCAGGAACATACAGCGTGTCCCACACCTGCACCCATCCAAACACCCTGAAATTGAAATCTCCTTCCCATCTGGACAGGAGAACTTGGTTGCCGGCATTATATTTCATCCTTTCTATGCGATTTTCACTTTAACTTCTTCCCCAGAATTACTGGGATTGCCGCCATCAAAACCTTCAGAATCATCTCCAACGAAAACTTCATTTCCTCCATCCTCCTTCCGTTCAGCAAGCTCATACTCCAACTTGATATCACCAAAATATCTACTCCCATAGCCCAGAGCAGATACTTCCACTTTTCCAGCAGCCCTGATAAGAGCTTCCCCCAACAACTTTGCCTGATTTGGGTTCAGTGTTACCTGAAAATCGCTGTCACCAGCCTTGGCAAACAAATAAATACAACCATCAATCCGCAACAAACAGTCAATATTGTCATAAGCCAAGCAGTTTGAATATGTTGACATGATTTACCTCCTGTTCAAACCTATGCCGTTAACGCTCCCAAAGACCTTACGGGTGTGATATTGATTACACCCCTATGCTTGGGCATAGGCTCCGCAAGTATCTCACCACCAATACGTTTTAAGGCCGTAGCACGCTCGTAGCTAGGCGCAAGCTGGGATGTAGCAATAACTGCATTAAGGAGTCCATAACGGCTGTTGTCGCCACTCATAAAGAGCTGACGCAGGACATCTCCACGCTCATTCTGGGTGAGCATATACCTATCAGCCAAAACCTCTACCTCCTGCATCGGATCCTTGCCCAAAGGGATGTCCATGGCTGACCGCAGCTTATCCACTGCCATAACGAATTTAGTTTCATCGGCTGCCACCTTAACAGTGTCCTGAACCTTCATGAAGAAGGCTTTATCATCCGCCTGCAGTGTTTCATCCGAATACAGCTCGTATGCACTGTCACCATCAACCTGCTTACCTACATGATATTTTTTCTGGGTGTAATCTTTCAGAATAAGGCCGTTCTTACATACAAGCCTATAAATTAATGGCTCAACCTTCACAGAGCCAAGTCCTACCTATGAATTGGAAATAACCAAGCCGGCCTGTACCACATCAACAGTGGCAACTTCCTCCTTCAACCGCTTATTAACAACCTTGATATACATGTGTTCAGGTGTTACATCGCAGCTGGTAATCTCTGCCCCAGCCATGTCCTTGATAATTGGAAGGACCGCTTC
>NZ_JAILFV010000155.1 GCF_024697385.1 Anaerovibrio sp. | reverse complement strand
GACAAAACCATGCATGGGAAGGCTACCTTCATGAAGCCAAGGAATGATATCTGCTGTCCATGCTTGGCTGCCAGGGAAGCAACTACTACATTGGCGCTGGCACCGATCAAGGTACCGTTACCACCAAGGCAGGCACCCAAGGCCAGTGACCACCACATAGGTTCAAGGTTGCTGAGGCCCATAGCACCCATATCCTTAATCAAAGGAATCATGGTAGCTACAAATGGGATATTATCAACAAAGGCAGATGCAAATGCCGACATCCACAGTATCAGGATGGCAGTTGCCTCTACTGAACCATGGGTAATGGCAATGGCTTCCTCGGCCAGCATTTTGATTACACCTGTCTCCACCAAGGCACCAACCAAAATGAACAAGCCTGCAAAGAAGAATATGGCAGTCCACTCTACCTTGCCCAAAACCTTGGAAATCATTTCCTCATCACGGGTAAAGGTGATGAGCAGCAGCAGGCCGGCACCGGTCAAGGCTGCAGTAGCAGATTCAAGTCCCAGGGAATTATGCATAACGAACAGACCCATTGTAATGGCCAAAACAGCCAGGCACTTCTTTACCAGCACCTTATCCCTGATCTGCTTGGAAGCATTCAGCTTCATTACCTGCTCCTGAAGCTCAGGAGTGGTATGCAGGGATTTTCCATAAATCATTTCCAAAACAAATACAGTTATGAGGAAAATAATAATTGCCGGTAAAGTCAGGTTCATGATGAAATCCATAAAGCTCAAGCCAACGGCTGAACCAATCATGATATTTGGCGGATCACCTACCAGGGTGGCAGTACCACCGATATTGGATGCCAATATCTGAGCCATGAGGAATGGCTTAACATCTACCTTTAACTGAGCAGTAATACTAAAGGTTACCGGAACAGTCAAGAGTACTGTTGTTACATTATCAAGCAGTGCGGAACATACCGCAGTAAGGGTAGCCAAAGCTAAAAGAAGCTTCATAGGCTGAGCCTTAACCTTTTGGGCTGACCAGATTGCCAAGAAATTAAACAATCCGGTTTCCGCCGTAATGTTTACAATAGTCATCATACCAATAAGCAAACCTAAGGTGTTAAAATCAATATGATGAATTGCCACCTCCTGTGATAGAATACCGCAGATTATCATCAGCATGGCTCCTACTATGCCGACAATTGTGCGGTGCACCTTCTCGGATATAATCAAAGCATACGCAGCAATGAAAATAACCACAGCAATCGTTGTCGTACTCACTACATTTCCCTCCTAAATATGTCCAAATTTGACCGACAAATTATTGATTACCTTTACAGTATCACATTAGGGGCCAAAAGTACATACTTATTTTTTATTACTTTGTAATATTTGATATTATTTTCTATTTCCTTTGATTACCGGAGTGATGATAATATTCATATCCTCCCGTTTTACCTTAAGGGTGTAGTTTTTTATTCCCTCCCCGAAAAGCTCCATTTTGAGCTCCAGCAGCTTTCTGCCCAGTTTGTCAAGGGTTTCATCATCAAGTCCGGACATGGAAAGACTGTTTTGCTGTTTGCCAAAAATCTTTTCCCGGCGCTTTTTTTCATCTGCGGCTTCTGCCGCCATGAATTGTGCCTCCATGGTGGCCTCTTCCACATAACCATCCAGCATATCCTTATCGGACAGCCCCTTTGGTATCTTTCCCATAGCGATTATCCTTTCTTTGCCTTGGCCCAGGAATCCTTCAGCCCTACCACACGGTTAAAGACAAGCTTTTCAGGAGTGGTATCCTTGTCAACTACAAAATACCCGGTACGCAGGAACTGGTAATGTGTCCCCACGGCAGTAAAGCTGGCACTTGGCTCAATCAGGGCGTTTTCGATTACCTCCAACGACTTCTTGTTGACTGCCGCCAGGAAATCAGCCGGCACATCGCCGTTCTCATCAGTTTCTATCAGATAATCATAAAGACGCACCTCTGCCTCCACAGCATCTTCGGCAGATACCCAATGGATTGTTCCCTTTACCTTGCGGTTTGCAGTGGCTCCACCGGTCTTGGACTCAGGGTCATAGGTGCAGTGCAGCTCTACTACATTGCCTGCCTCATCCTTTATGACTTCTTCACATTTTATGATATAACCATGCTTCAGTCGTACCTCACCCTCAGGCTTCAGCCGGAAGAACTTCTTTGGAGCATCCTCCATAAAATCCTCCTGCTCAATGTAAAGCTCCCTGGAAAACGGCACATATCTGTGGGCCGAGGTATTAGGGTTGTTATCAGCCAGCATGTACTCCTTCTTTCCCTCAGGGTAATTGGTAATAACCAGCTTCAGGGGATGCAGTACAGCCATAATCCTGTCTGCATTTTTATTAAGATCATCGCGGACACAGTGCTCCAGCATGGCCACATCCACCAGGCTGTTTGCCTTGGCCACGCCAATTTCCTCACAGAAGGCTCTGAGGGAGGCCGGAGTATATCCACGGCGGCGCAGGCCTGAAATAGTCGGCATGCGTGGATCGTCCCAGCCGGAAACATAGCCCTCTTCCACCAGCTGACGCAGCTTGCGCTTGGAGGTGACAGTATTGGTAAGATTCAGGCGGGCAAATTCAATCTGCCTTGGTCTGGCGCCCACCTTGAAATCCAGTGAATCCAACAGCCAATCATAAAACGGTCTGTGATCCTCGAATTCTAGGGTACAAACAGAATGTGTTATTTCCTCGATTGCATCAGACAGTGGATGGGCAAAATCATACATTGGATAGATGCACCACTGATCACCGGTACGATGATGTGCTACATGAGCAATACGGTAAATAACCGGATCACGCATCACAATATTTGGTGCTGCCATGTCAATTTTTGCCCGAAGTACCTTCTCCCCATCGGCAAATTCACCGTTTTTCATCTTTTCAAAAAGCTGAAGATTTTCTTCGACACTGCGGTTACGATAAGGGCTTTCCTTACCGGGCTCAGTCAGGGTTCCACGATAGGAACGGATTTCCTCAGCGCTGAGATCATCAACATAAGCCAGGCCCTTCTTAATCAGTGCAACTGCAAAATCATACAGGCGGCCAAAGTAATCAGAGGCGAAAAACTTTCTGTCATCCCAGGAAAAGCCCAGCCACTTTATATCTTCCTGAATCGAATCCACATACTCAACATCCTCTTTTACAGGATTGGTATCATCAAACCTAAGGTTACAAATACCACCATTTTGTCTGGCAAGGCCAAAATTCAGGCAAATGGACTTGGCATGTCCAATATGCAGATAACCGTTTGGCTCCGGGGGAAAACGGGTATGTACTCCCTCCGGGTAATAGCCCTTCTTCAAATCCTCATTTATTTCACCCTGAATAAAGTTGGAAGCTATAGCAGTGGTTTCAGCCATAAAATCTCGCTCCTTTTTCCTCTAATTTCAAAATTTTCACAAATAAAAATCGTTGTCTTTACCAATGCCTTTAAGTATATCACAAATCAACAGGCAAATCAGCAGAATTACATTTCTCCTCCACATACCTGTCCAGCCGTTCATAGCCTTTTTTGACCTTGTCTGTCTGGGGGAGATGTTCCATTACCCTTGGCAGATATCCCTTTTCCCTGATACGAATCATGGTCCAGGCAAAATTTATATCATAGGCCCACATGAGGCGCACCAGGATTCTGTCATTATTGGTGCGGATCTCATTGTAATCCACCTGTTCTCCACGGACAAATCTATCCACAAAGCCCGGAGCAAACAGCATTTTTTCATCCTCAAACTGGATTTTTGAAAATGTCTGTATTTTCTTCCCGGTAAGATACGGCTCCAGAACCCGAAAAATATCCAATTTATCAGCATCACGAATAATCCTGGCAAAAAGCAGGTGCTTTTTATCCGGTGCCGGGGCAATGTCCTTCTTGTTGTGGTTGCCAATGGCAAACAGCAGGATGGACTGATCCGCCGGGGAAAGCTCTGAAAAAAAGGGCAGTTCCCGAATCACCTTAAGCCCAAGGTCGGCATGATCCTCTGAGACTGCATCAGCAAAGGTACGGTACAAGGTCCACTGACGAAAGCGGCCCACATCATGAAACAGTCCTATAAGCTCTGACAGCATGATGTCATGCTCCGTAAGCTGCAAATGTGCCGCCAGCTCCCTGGCATAGGCTGTAACATAGCCAGTATGTATTTCCTTGGTTTTTATCCCCAGCATAACACTTTCATCATCTTCATAAAATGATTTCATATAC
>NZ_JAILFV010000083.1 GCF_024697385.1 Anaerovibrio sp. | reverse complement strand
AGGTTGGCATCAGAAAGAGGGATGACTGCCCAGGCAGCTGCCTTTAAGGCAATCAGTAAATAAATTTTAAATATTATCCAGGCAAAATGCTCAGGCATTTTGCCTTTTTTTTAATCTGCCTTTAGTTGAGATATGTAATTCTTTAAAATGATGATAATCTAATATGAAATTTTAAATGTTTGAATTGTTACATATTTTCACAAAAAACGACCACTTTTTGGGATTTTTCATCACTTTTGCATATGTGCTGGATAATTATGGAAAAATTTGATACTATTAATTATGTAAAAAATAGGACTAATTTTGTAGGATTTTTTTACTTTTACAGAAAATTTAACCAATTTTACCAATTTTGTACCTGAAGTTGCTTTTTATTACTTTGCATACAATATGGTAATGTTTGGATGGGGTACATGGTTCTGTTTTACAGGAAGGTTAGATAGATTGAATATTGTTGGAGTGATTTTGTTTTTTCTGACAAAGTCCAAAGGAATGGTTAAGTCAGCTCGGAGGTAAGATTTAGTTATGAGAAATATTGAGCGGGCAAAGGCATTGATGGAGGATATGCAGGAGTTTGCTCCTGAACAGGCGAAACTGACCAATGTGGAGGACTTGGTAGAATATCTTGATGATATGGATTCCAAAGCCGAGAAATATCTCTATATGATGGCAGCAAGAATTCCTCAGGGAATACCTATTAACAAATATCAATCTGAATTTAATTGGATTTACCGTCAGGTAATGAAAATTATCGATGAAGAAATCAGGCAGAGATACAACTGATAATTTCACCTGCAAAGTTTTGGGGGTGAATTTTACCGGATATATGCATAATGAGTTTCGTTTTTCTTACGAGGTGGACCTCAATGAAAAGATACTTGTTTGAGAAAAAGAGCATCACCAAAACAATTATTATAGTTATAGCTGTGGTTTCCTCCATGTCAATTCTGGTTACATCCATGATTGTTCAGGAGCTGGTTGAAAAACATGATGACGAGCTTATCAGGGTCATATCCTCTGACGTGCATGAGGATATCAGACGAGAGCTATTAAAGCATGTCATGATAGCCCAGACTATGGCCAATGATGTATTTCTGCATGATAATTTAAAAACGGAACATTTACGCTCCGAAGCCGAAGAAACAAAAATATTGAGAAAATATCTCACAAACATGAAACGGCGACTGGGCTGTAATTCCGGCTTTCTGGTATCGGAATATTCAAAAAACTACTGGCAGCCCAGTGGGCTTGTAAAAAGAATAGATATAGTGAATGATCCCCATGACAGCTGGTATAGCGATGTGTTAAAACGGGATGTGGATTATTTATTGCATGTGGATTCGGATGAAGCCAATGATATGCAGTTAGCCGTTTTTGTCAATACACCCATCAGGGACGTAGAGGGAGAGTTTCTGGGGGTTTGTGGTGTAAATGTCAAAATGGCAACCTTGCAGAAGCTGCTGGAAAATGATGAGCAGAAATACAAGATAAAGATAAATTTAGTTGATTCTGCCGGTGTTGTCCAGATTGATACTGATAATACGAATATTGAAAATGTCAATATGGATGAATTCCTGTCATATCAAAAAACAGAAGACTTTATTCTCAAAAAGATGGGTAAGAATTATGTCATAACCAAATATATCCCTGAATGTGACTGGTATCTCATAATACAGCGCAAGGGGGAGGACATGCAGAACACCTTTTCAAATATAGTTTTGTATATGTTCCTGGTATTTTCTGTTGCCCTTGCTATTTTACTGGTTTTCCTGAAGGTGAGTCTCAATAAGAGACAACAGGAAATTGAAGAAATGGCCAAAAAGCATGGTATTGCCAGTCATGCCGGGCTTTATATGTCCATGCACCTTATTGACCTTCGGAATAACATGATTCAGGAGCTTTGCAAGGATCCTAAGGTTGACCTCTTTTCCATAACTGATGGAAAGGATGCCAACAAGCAGCTCAATAAGGCTATTCGTGAAATGACTGATCCGGGAGACCTTAGTGCAATGCTGCATTTCATCAATTTCGGGGATTTGTCCGAGCGTATGAAAAACAGACATGTAATCGACCAGGAATTCCTGACCACACAATATGGCTGGTGCAAGGCATATTTCTTTGATGCCGACAGAAATGAAGATGGTGAGATTGTCCAAATAGTATTTGCAGTTGAGCTTATTGATGAAAAAAAGCAATATGAAAACCATCTGATGTATATGTCGTCGATAGATGCCATGACAAAGCTGAGAAACCGTGGTAATGGGGAAAGAACAATTACCGAGCTGATGGCTGATGGCAAGGAAGGCATGCTGTGCCTGTTGGATGCAGATAAGTTCAAATCAATTAATGATAATTTTGGACATGATGTGGGTGATAAGGCCATCAAGGCTATTGCGTCCTGTATCAAGGATACGTTCAAGGACAGTGATATCCTTCTGCGTCTTGGTGGCGATGAATTTGCCGTATATGCTGTAGGCGTAGTAGATGAGCGTACCGGTCAAAATGTTATAGACCGTTTCTTCAGTAACATAGACAAAATTAATATACCGGAGATGGGTGACAATAAGTTGCAGGTGAGCCTGGGTGCAACTTTCTTCCACAGTGATGAGGGATTGACCTTTGAAGAGCTGTATAAACAGGCTGATAAGGCTGCTTACACCAGTAAAAAGGTTCAGGGAAATCATGCAACCTTCTATAGCCAGATAATTGATAATAAATGATTGTCTCCATAACAATACCGGGATTATTTGCTCATTATCTGATTTTCGTTAATTCCCAAGTATAGAAACAACCACCAGGAGAATATTCCGGGTGGTTGTTTTGGCGATTGAATACATGAATAAATATGCATGCTTTTGTTTCACTGAAACTTTGCACAACAAAGTATTTAATGATAAATACCAAAATTTGAATTTTACAAATCTTCTCAAAATTGCTATACTTTTCGTTGTGGTGTACCATCTGCTTGCTGTTTAGTTTTGTAGGTGGTAAGACTTTTTAAGGAGAATATGAATAATGAATCGTGAGAAATTAGGCAGCCGTATTGGCTTTATAATGTTGGCAGCAGGTTGTGCCGTGGGATGTGGAAATGTATGGAAGTTTCCCTGGATGTGTGGTCAGAACGGTGGTGGCAGTTTCCTTATAGTATATATCATCTGTTTGCTTATTCTTGGTCTGCCGGCATTGGTAATGGAGTTTTCTGTTGGTCGGGCTGCTCAGGCCAGTCCTCTTTACATGTATCAGAAATTGGAAAAACCTGGTCATAAATGGGGGCTTTGGGGATGGATCAGCCTTTTGGGAAATATCTCCCTAATGGCATTTTATACCGTGGTTTGTGGTTGGATTATTTACTATTTCGGTAAATTCGTATCGGGCCAGACTGAATCCCTTGGATTTGTGGCCATGATTACTGACCCTGTAGTTAATGTTATTTCCCTTTTTATTACAGTTCTTGTGGCCTTTGTTATTCTTTCGTTTAATATACAAGGAGGTCTGGAGAGAGTATCAAAGCTAATGATGACATCACTGCTGGTCCTGATGTTGATACTAGCTGTAAATAGTCTTCTTCTTGATGGTTCAGGACGAGGAATTGAATTTTATCTGAAACCGGATTTTTCCAAAATAGATGGTTCTGTGATTGTTGGTGCCATGAACCAGGCCTTTTTTACCCTTTCCACAGGTATGGGGGGCATGGCCATCTTTGGCAGCTATATCGGCAAGGAACGGGCCCTTTTGGGAGAAGCAGTAAATGTAATAGCTCTGGATACCTTTGTAGCCTTTATAGCAGGAATAATAATCTTTCCGGCCTGTTTTACCTACAATCTGGAGGTAACTGCCGGACCAAGTCTGTTGTTTGACACCATGGCCGCTGTATTTACCCATATGCCTGGTGGACGCCTCTGGGGTTCATTGTTCTTTTTGTTCATGATATTTGCTGCTATGTCCACTGTTCTTGGGGTATGTGAAAATATTCTGGCCATGGTCAGAGAGCTTACCGGATGGTCCAGACCTAAGGGGAGTATGATTTGTGGAATAGTTATTTTCCTTCTGGCCCTGACAACAGCTTTGGGTTATAGTGTACTTTCCTTCCAGCCTTTTGCAGCCGGATCTGCATGGTTGGATTTCTGGGATTTCATAGTTTCAACCAATGTATTGCCTTTGGGCTCTCTTATCCTTGTGTTGTTCTGCTGCAACAAGTTTGGTTGGGGCTGGGATGCCTTTATGCAGGAAGCTAATACCGGCTCAGGCATGAAGGTGAAACCTTGGATGAAGCCATTTTTCAAGTATTCAGCTCCTGCAATTATTGCAGTAATGTACATATACGGTATTATGACCTTCAACTGGGGATAATAAGACTGTAGTTCCTTTCAAAATTCAGTTTTTTGTAAAGAAACGCTCCTCTATTGGATTTTTTCCAAAAGAGGAGCGTTTTTCCTTTATATCAGAATGATAATACTATTATTTTTTTCCTAATTCCAGCATCATTTTAACCAGCATAGCTTCAGTTGTCAGATATTCACCTGATTCCACCCCATGCTTCAGGGCAGTCAGGCCGACCTCATATCTGTCCATATGTATACCATCGTAGATACACTGTGACGCAGCCACAATTTTTATGCCTTTTTTTATTGCATAATCTATTGCCGGCAACAGATTAAGGTCGGATTCCCTGCCTGGTATGCCACCTGCACCAAAGGTCTTAAGTATGATTCCATGGCAGCCGGAATCAACGATTGCCCGAATGTATTCCGGCCGAAATCCCGGTGACAGCTCAAGGATAATAACATTGGTATCCAGACAGTCATTGATTGTAAGTGGTTTATTATAATGAGCTTGTGCGGAAGTATAAGGTGTGTAATCAGGATTAAAGGAGAGCTTCCCGTTTTTCAGCAGGGCTGCTTCCGGTACGTTTATGCTGTGAAAGGCATAGAAATTTTCGGTATACATTTTTTTTGCGGCATTTCCTTGAATCAGTCTGCCATAAAAGGCAAGATATACCCCCGCCGGACCATTGGCAGCGGCTGTAAAGGCTGTAATGAGATTATCAGGAGCATCGGAGCCTTCTTCGGTCAAGGAAAGCTGAGAACCTGTAATTATTACAGGCTTATTGAGATTTTCAAGCATGTAGTAAAGTGCTGATGAGGTATATGCCATGGTATCAGTTCCATGGCTGATTACAAAGCCATCATATTTACTATAATTTTCATTTATCACATGCGCTATTTTTACCCAATGGGCAGGGTGAATATTGGTACTGTCCAGCTGCATCAGCTGCAGAGTATCGATATTACAGATATCCTTTAATGCCGGAACACGCTGAATAAGGCCGTTTCCATCAAGCCCGGGCATCATGCCATCCTCTGTCTGAATGGAGGCAATAGTACCTCCTGTGGCAATAAGCAGTACATTCTTCATATCAATGTCTCCTTGTTTTTACATTTTTTAACGCATTGAATAATTATCATATAATATTTATGGCATCATTTCTAAAAAAAAACAAGATGTTTTTTGCAAAAAAAAGTATTTGAGAAGGAATTAAAGGTTATTGTAGTGAATATACTCAAGAAGTGGAATTAGGTCGTTTTTGCTTATTTGTTTCGTGATGAGTAATTCAGGGATATTTGCAAGGTGAATTTTGTTGAGCTGAATTTTTCCCCGATGTTTCAAAAAGCAATGTCTCGCCCTTTTGAAGTCCTGTTTATTATCTGTTGAGTTCTTAGATGGCGTTCGCCGAGAAATATATATTTATGCTGTTTTGTTTGATGCTTTTGCATAGATAGGAGTGATGTGTATGGCAGAGCCTATGGTTGAAGTCTTCATATTCGAGACCCGGCAGTTTCTTGAGCAGCTCGAGCAGATAGCTTTGGGCAGTGAGGAGCAGGGGGGATACAGTGTTGAGGATGTCAACGAGATTTTTCGCGCCATGCATACAATTAAGGGATCTGCGGCAATGATGATGTTCGATCAGGTTTCTACACTTGCCCATTCAGTGGAGGATATATTTTTCTATATCCGTGAGTTGAATCCTGAAAAGGTTGATGCTACCGGCATAACGGATATCGTTCTGAATGCTGTGGATTTTATGCGTATTGAGATGGATAAGCTCAGTGCAGGTGGGACACCTGATATGTGCAGTGAAGAGCTGAGAAATTATACTAAGGATTTTCTCAGAAATATGAAAATCGAAAATGGGCACGACCCTGATATTGATTTGCGTAAGGTAAAGAATACCACTAAATCACCTGATGAGCCGGTAACGTCTACGGAACCTCCCAAAAAACAGTATTATATCGGGGCTGCAAAGTCTGGCGAAACCGCCACAGATACCGGCAGTGATGTCGTCAGGGTATATGAGGCTATCCTGTTTTTCCAGCAGGGCTGTGAGATGGAAGAAGTCAGGGCATTTGGTGTTGTCAACAACCTTAAGGAGAAGGTTATAGAGCTTCATTATTTGCCGGAAAAAATACTTGAGGATGAGTCGGCTACTGATACCATTCGTAACATGGGATTCCGGCTCTTTTTCACTACCAGGATGACCAAGGATGAAGTATATCAAGAGCTTGATCATACTATATTCCTTGAGAATCTTGAAGTTAAGGAATTGTCCAGTACATCCGAATGTGAATACTGGCCATCCCAGGAGACAGTAGCCATAACGGCACTGGAAAATTCAGAGCCCATAAAACCGGATTTACCTCAGTCACAGCGTACACCTGTGACTGCATCTTTGCGGACTACAGTCAAACCAAAGCCATCAGCTGACGGAGCGCAAATGATTTCCGTGAGGGTTGATAAACTTGATAAATTGATGGATTTGGTTGGTGAAATGGTTATAGCCGAGGCTATGGTTACCCAAAATCCTGATATTGCAGGGATGGAACTGGATAATTTTTCCAAGGCTGCCCGACAGCTGCATAAGATTAACGGGGAACTTCAGGACAGTGTAATGGCCTTACGAATGGTACCTCTTGAGGGGACCTTCAAAAAAATGAACCGCATTGTCCGCGACATGACAAAGAAATTGGGTAAAAAAGCCCGCCTTGTATTGGTAGGGGAATCTACTGAGGTGGATAAAAATATAAATGAACATATTTCTGACCCATTGATGCACATAGTCCGTAATTCTGTAGATCATGGAATAGAAATGCCGGATGTCCGCTTGGAAGCCGGAAAGGATGAAACCGGGACCATTGTTTTATCGGCTGAAAATGCCGGTGGTGAGGTTGTATTAAAAATCAAGGATGATGGTGGTGGACTTAATAAGGAGAAAATTTTGGAGCGTGCCCGCAAAAATGGCATTATATCCAAGCCGGAAGCGGAACTTTCGGATCAGGAGATATATTCCTTCATATTTGCCCCGGGATTTTCAACCAAGGAAAATGTCACCGAGTTTTCAGGCCGTGGGGTAGGAATGGATGTAGTAGTATCCAATATCAAATCTCTTGGCGGTAAGGTGCTTGTTGACAGTGAACCGGGTCAGGGAAGTACGACTACCATAAAAATTCCACTGACTCTTGCCATAATTGAGGGGATGTCGGTATCTGTGGGAGATGCCAGCTTTACGGTACCTATAAACTACATTAACAGATCCTTCCGCCCGGGGGAGGGTGAAATATTCAGGGATCCTGATGGATCTGAAATGATAATGGTTCAGGGAAAATGCTGTCCTGTTATCAGATTACATGAAATCTATGGTATTCCGAATGCAGTTAAGAATCCTGCTGAGGGGATTCTCCTGCTATTGGAGGCAGGAGATGCATGGTTTGGTGTTCTTGCTGACAAGCTGTTGGGGGTTCAGGAAATTGTGGTAAAGCCTGTTCCTAAATACATCAGCAAAATGGTAAAGACCACAGGTATAGGTGGATGTACCCTGTTGGGAGATGGAAGTATCAGTCTGATTCTTGATCCTCCACAGGTTTATAATGTGATTTATGAATAATGGGGAGGGATAACAGTGGATGAGGAGAAAATCGTACCGGATGTTGAGGATACCCAGAAGGACAAGTACCTCACATTTTCCCTGGGTGAGGAAATTTATGGTATTGATATACGGGTAGTCATAGAGATAATAGGTATTCAAAAGATAACTGTTGTTCCCGAAGTACCAGAGTATATTCGCGGTATTATAAATCTACGGGGAAAGATTATTCCGGTAGTGGATATGCGCCTTCGTTTTAAAAGGGAATTCAGGGAATATACAGATCGTACCTGCGTTGTGGTGATAGAAGTAAATGAGGTTCTTATTGGGCTGATCGTGGATGGTGTGGCTGAGGTCCTCGACATAACCGAGAAAAATGTGGTTCCTCCACCTGAGCTCAAAGCATCTCAAAATAAATATATTCGGGGTATTGGTAAGACCGAGGGAGGAGTTGTTCTTCTCCTTGATTGGATGAAGCTGTTCACTGAAGATGACAGGGAACTGTTTGACGAAATGAAGGGCGATTCTTCAGATGCTGAGGCTGCTGACTGAGATTGTTTTAACATTACAGAATCCTGGTCGTAATGTATAGGAATATATTGGTTTTAAGGTGTAAGGAGTGTAAAGTGTCATGATGTTTTTTAAGAATCTTAAAATTGGCGCCAAATTAATAGCTCTTGTAGCTTTTCTTGAACTGATAATCATTGTTGTTGCCTGGCATGGTGTTTCCATGAATTACGGTACCGCTGACAGGTACAACTACCTTTTAAAAATGGATACTCAGGCTACCATTACCGCAAATGCCATGGGGCTGCATTTTAATCAGGCCAGGATATATCAATTGAAGGCCATGACAGCCAAGGATAAGGAGGCTGTTGAGACAGCCCTGAGTGAATTCAATAAATATATGGATTTATGTAACCAGGATTTGGAAAAGCTTAATTCCATGGTTGAAAGTGACGCAGCCAAACAGGAAATGGCCGGCATGAAAAAAAGCTACAATGAATATATTAACATTGCTCATGGTATAGTGAATAACAGACTGAAGGATGCTAAGGGGAATGAAATAAACAGTGTGGTGCGGCGCTCAGATGAAAGCAGGCTTTCAGGGATAGCAGGTGATATTACTGCAAGTATTACTAATTTTGCTGATTTGGGTGAGACTGCTGCCAATGGTGAGATACAAAGACTTTCAGAGGAAAATGGTAAGGAAGTAGTGTTCAATATTGCCATTGTTGCTGTATTGATACTTGTTTCACTTGCAATAGGACTCTATTTTGCCAGAGATCTGGCAAGGCGTTTAAGAGGCCTGGGAGATGCTGCCGGGCGTATTGCTGATGGTGACCTGGCAACTGAGGTTGAAACCAGTACCGGAGATGAACTGGGAGATGCTGCGGCCAGCTTCGAAATAATGCGTCAAAGAGTTCATGAATCTGTGATGGAGATCCACAATGCTGCAGATCAGGTAGCTGCCGGGTCCAAAAATGTGTCAGATGCCAGCCTGGCTCTTTCCCAGGGGGCTACAGAGCAGGCTGCTTCCGTAGAGGAATTGTCTGCTTCCATTACTGAGATTGCTGCTCAGACTGCCAATAATGCCAGCAATGCTGATAAGGCCAATTCCCTCAGCGTCAAGGCCAAAGACCAGGCTGAAATTGGTAATGATGATATGAAGGAAATGCTTGATGCCATGGAAGAAATAAACAGTTCTTCCGCCAATATATCCAAAATCATCAAGGTTATTGACGAGATTGCCTTTCAGACTAATATTTTGGCACTTAATGCGGCTGTGGAAGCGGCAAGGGCAGGTCAACATGGAAAGGGCTTTGCAGTAGTCGCTGAGGAGGTACGCAATTTGGCTGCCAGAAGCGCCAAGGCTGCAAAAGAAACCACAAATATGATAGAGGGATCCATTGAAAAGGTAAATATGGGGCGCACTATTGCCAACAAAACGGCTGAAGCCCTTAATGAAATTGTCAGGGATGTATCTGATGTTGCAGATATTGTAAATAGTATTGCCAAGGCTTCACTGGAACAAAAACAAGCGATTGATCAGATTAATCAGGGAGTACAGCAGGTTTCACAGGTTGTGCAGGCAAATTCTGCCACCTCCGAGGAAGCTGCTTCTGCCAGTCAGGAGCTTAATGCCCAGGCTGACCGTATGAGAGAATCTGTAAGCCATTTCAGACTTTCCGGAGGTATGAACAGCTTTACGCATAATTACGGCAATTTAAAGGGCAATGCCTATACCGATAATTCAAGGGAAATCTTGGATAAACCAGATATTTCCGGGAAGCCAGGTGGGACAATTAAGCCTGCGGCTCCTGGTGTAAAGCCCAAAAATATAATTTTGACAGATGATGAGGGCTTTGGTAAATACTAAATCAGGAAAGAAGCAAAAAATATGAAGCAATCTGTATTCCAGCAGTTTTCTGCTCTTGTACAGCAAAATTTTGGTATTCAGCTGCCACAGGAAAAAAAGGCACTTTTGGAAAGCCGTCTTTTCAAATTGATGAATGAAAATAACACCAGACCTGAACTGGCCAGTGAGGAGGCATTCCTGGAATACATAAAGGGAGATGCCTCCGGGTGTGGCCTTGCCATGCTGGCTGAGGCCATAACCACCCATCATACATTTTTTATGCGTGAAGCAGATCATTTTGATTTCTATGCCAGGGAGGTTTTGCCTTTTTTGGCAGAGACCATAAAAGATGGTGATGTGCGTACCTGGTGTGCAGCATCTTCCACAGGAGAAGAAGCTTATACCCTGGCCATGCTCCTGTCGGATTATTTTTCCCCTCTGGGTCCCAAATGGGAAACAACCCTGCTGGCTACAGATTTATCCCGTGATGTTCTTGAAAAGGGGAAAAGTGGGGTGTTTACCCTGGCTTCTGTGAAGACACTTCCTTTGGCCTGGCAAAGCAATTATTTTATTCCCTGTGGTGATGGTAACTATCAGGTGATTGAAAGCCTGCGTCGCAAGGTCTTGTTTCGTCAGTTTAATCTCATGAATCCTGTATTTCCCTTCAAGAAACCTTTTCATGTTATTTTTTGCCGTAATGTTATGATTTATTTTGATGCTCCAACCCGGGAGCTGTTGGTGCAGAAGTTTTTTGATTTTCTTGAACCGGGAGGATTCCTGTTTATCGGTCATTCAGAAGTAATTGAGAAACGAGGAAATAATTTTGACTATGTTATGCCGTCAATTTATAGAAAGAAGGGAGCGTTCACATGAGTGTCCTAAAAATTCTTATAGTGGATGATTCCCTGTTTTTTAGGGAAGCATTGGCCGGTGGACTTTCTGAAAATATCACAGATACTGTTTTGATAGAACGGGCAGGCAATCCTTTTGAAGCCAGGGATAAAATATTATCCTTTGATCCTGATGTGATGGTTTTGGATGTGGAAATGCCCAAAATGAATGGGATAGAATTTCTGCGCAGACTTATTGTGCAATATGCGCTACCTACGGTCGTATTAAGCTCCAGGCCTGCTTACAAGAGCCTCGCCATGGAAGCGGGGGCATTTTCCTTTGTGGAAAAGCCTTCCACAACCTTGGGCAGTGGGGAATTCATGAGACAGGTGGCCAGGGAGGTATGTGCGGCAAAAGCCCATGGTGACAGCCTGATACAGGAAATAAACAGCAATGCTCCGGTGCATAAGGAGACAGCTATGACAGATTCTTCCACTGAATCTGATAAAATAAGCAGTCAACAGATTATAAAAAACAATTTGGACAAAGTCGTTGCCGATATGAAAATTATGGCTGAGGCGGCAAGACTCATAAAGACTCAATCCGGGCGGCGTGAAGCTGTTTCCATACCTTTGGATCAGATCAGGACTCCAGTACCACCCAAGAGGGTTGAGCTGATTGCCATTGGTGCTTCCACCGGCGGTACAGAGGCCTTGTCGGGTATCTTAAAGGAGCTTACTTTACCGCTTCCGCCTATTGTGATAGTACAGCATATACCGCCCATGTTTTCCAAGCTGTTTTCAGAACGCCTCCATCGTGAATGCGATATCAATGTTAAAGAGGCTGAGGACAATGATTATCTTGAACTAAACTGGGTATATGTAGCACCGGGAAACAAGCAGATGCGGGTAAAAAATGTTGGTGGGCGGATGATGCTTGATGTAAATCCCGGGCCCAAATATGGTGGACACTGTCCATCTGTGGATGTGCTGTTTGAATCTGTGGCAGATAATATTGGTGATCGTGCCATGGGTGTCATTCTTACCGGTATGGGTGAGGATGGTGCCAAGATGATGCTTAAAATGCGTCAGGCCGGGTGTGTTACCCTGGGGCAGGATGAGGCTACTGCCGTTGTTTATGGCATGCCACGGGTAGCCTATGAAATGGGAGGAGTAGTGCAGCAGGTACCACTGCACGGCATGGCAAAGATGATTACTGCAGTTGCCAGATATCATCAAGGAGGGTAAGGAAATGTCTGATAAATCGAATTTTCTCGTCGATTATACTACTCTTCAACAATTATTAGGAGGTCTTGGTGACGGTTTTGTCATGACTGATATTAATGGCAGAATTGTTTTTATGAATAAAATGGCCATGGATTTGTTTGAGTACGAATTCCTGCCAGATACTGATGTAAATGTAAACGATATAATCCGTCTTGAAAATATTGAAACCAAGGAAAAAATTATCAGCCCGATAATATGTGCAATGCGTACCAAGCGTAGTCAGGGACTTTCAAAAAACATCGGGTTTATCCGTTCTGATGGTGCGGTATATCTTTCGGCTACCTGTTCACCTATGATAAATCCCGAAGGGACTGTTACAGGTTGTACTGCTATTTTCCGTAATGTTACAAGAATGCGGATGCTGGAGCGGAAGGTGGAATCGGATCATTATTATATGAGATTGGTTTTTGAAGCAGCCAAGATTGGAATATGTACCTTAAATGTTCGTGGAGAAATTACTGAAATCAATGAACCGGCCCTGGAAACCCTGCAGGAGGAATATAGCAATGTTCTCGGCAAGCAGTTTGGTGATGCGATACATTGTATCAACAGTCTTTCCTTTGGGTGTGGCAAATCTGACCGATGCAAGTTTTGTGTTATCAGAAATAATATTGATGCAGCCATACTGGATGATTCCTTTACCGTGGATTTTGTTGTAGCTGTTCAGACCAAGTTTTCCGAGGAACCTATTTGGTTGCAGATGTTCCTGATGCAAATATGGAATGGTAATAAAAAGCAGATTGTACTAACATTGCTTAATATTTCCAAGCGCAAGCAGCGGGAGCATGAGCTCCAGGAAGCAAGATACCATGCAGAGGTGGCCAGCAATACAAAAACTCAGTTCCTGGCCAATATGAGTCATGAAATCCGCACGCCTATCAATGGCATGTCAGGAATGATTGATTTGACACTTCGCACAAAGCTCACTGATGAACAAAGAGAAAATCTTAATGCCGCAAAACAATGTTCTGATGATTTGTTAAGGATTATCAATGATATCCTGGATTATTCCAAACTGGAAAATGGAAAGATGATCCTTGAAAATATTGACATTGATTTCCATGAGTTGTTAAATAGGGTATGCAGTCTTCATGGTCAAATGGCGGAAAACAAGGGATTGTATTTTAATCAGCCACAAATTGATGATTTGCCGCATTTTGTTCGTGGTGACCCCCTTCGCATCAGACAGATATTACATAATCTTCTTTCCAATGCGGTTAAGTTTACTATGGATGGCGGAATATCCCTGGGAGTTAGTATTTTTAAATCCAGTACCCAGGAATATCTGGAATTTTATGTCGAAGACACGGGTATTGGCATGAGCATGGATGAACAGGCGAAGTTGTTTAAACCATTCAGTCAGATTGATGGGTCTACGACCAGGCGCTTCGGTGGTACCGGTCTTGGACTGATGATTGTTAAGGAGCTGGTAGCCAGTATGGGCGGCGAAATCAGTGTAAGCTCAAGACAGGGCAAGGGCAGCCGATTTACCTTCATCATTCCATTAGTGCTGGCTCAAAAGGCTGATGTTGAACTGAAAAACAGGGCTGTTTTCATGAATCCATATAAAATAACCCGGGATAATAACAATGGTGTTACTGTTACGCCTGATGATTATCCTGATGAAGATATAAGTGATTTATTAAAGTACTGTGAAGGAAAATTAAATGATCAGGAGGGAAATTTATGAAAATATTGATTGCTGAAGATGATAGGATAAGTCGTTCCTTCTTGCAAAAGTTTATGTCCGGGTACGGTGAGGTAGAGGTCGCTGTTGATGGTATGGATGCCATAGATCTTTATATGGATGCTATCAAGGATAAGGCTCCTTTTGATTTGCTCTGTCTCGATATTATGATGCCAAAGGTGGATGGCCTGAAGGTATTGAAGGTTATCCGTCAGCTGGAAATGCAGAATAATCAGATAGGTGGTAAAAAGATCAAAATCATAATGATGACGGCATTGGCAGATGTGGGATATGTAGATGAAGCATTTCGTCTGGGATGTGATGCCTATGCATCGAAGCCGATTGACACAGAAAAGGTTGAGGAGGCCATGAAAAATCTGGGTCTGATATCGGATGAGGAGAAGGAATAAGCTGGGGGAGTTTTGTAACTATATGCGTATTGTACCTGTAGAGCTGGGAGAAAACAGCTATGACATTTTCATTGACAAGGAACTTGGCGATGAAATAATTGATTTTTGTACTAAAAGAAATTTTTCGGAAAGGGCTTTAATAATAACCGATACCAATGTAGGGCCCTTATATGGGGATTTATTGAAAAGTGATTTAAAAAAGGCAGGGCTGGATGCTTCGGTGGTAGCAATTGCTGCCGGTGAAAGCTCAAAATCCCTTACTTCCTATGAGAAGGTAATTACTGCCTGTATAGAGCGTGGCCTTGACCGCAAATCTCCTGTTTTTGCATTGGGGGGTGGCGTGGTTGGTGATCTTGCCGGCTTTGTGGCTGCATCATATATGCGGGGAGTTCCCTTTATCCAGGTTCCTACCAGTCTGCTGGCACAGGTTGATTCCAGCGTCGGTGGAAAAGTGGCGGTAAATCATTCGCTGGGAAAGAATCTCATTGGTGCCTTTTATCAGCCACAGGCTGTATTTATGAGCCTGAATTGGTTGGATTCCCTACCTGTAAGGGAGATTTATACAGGCTTGGGAGAAATAATAAAATATGGAATTATATATGATCAGGATTTTTTTTCATATTTGGAGGAGAATTCAGATTCCATACTAAAGCTGGATAAGACGACTGCTGACCATATTATAGCCCGATCCTGTGAAATCAAGGCACAGGTTGTTGCTCAGGATGAAAAGGAATCCGGTTTGCGGGCTATTTTGAATTATGGACATACCATGGGCCATGCAGTGGAAAAAAATACCGGCTATACCAGATATAATCATGGTGAAGCTGTGGCAATAGGCATGGTATGTGCAGCACATATCAGTTTGCAGCTTGGTCTGATTAAAAGGGATGTTTTTGACAGGGTAGAAGCGCTGATACGAAAATTTCAGCTTCCTGTATACGCAGAAGGCTGTGATATTGATACATTATATGAAGCAATTTTCCATGATAAAAAAACCGTTAATGGCAAGGTAAACTGGGTATTGATGGATGGTCAGCCAGGCAGGGTCAGGATTACCGGTGATGTCCCTGGAGATGTTGTTAAAGAAGCCATGAAATACTGTATTACTAAAAAAATTTAAAAATTACTTGCTAATACATTTTTATCGTGATATTATATCAAGGTATGTGAGTGGTCCTCTGGACAAGGCTATATTAAAATTTCAAATACTTGCCACGAACACTTAGTTAGAGGAGGATATACAATGAATATTATTCAGGAATTAGAAAAAGAGCAGCTCAGAAATGACATCCCGGATTTCCAGCAGGGTGACACCGTTCGTTGCCACGTAAAGGTTGTCGAGGGTACCCGTGAGCGTATTCAGGTATTTGAGGGTGTTGTACTCGGCCGTTCCGGTTCCGGTGTGCGTGAGACCTTTACTGTTCGTCGTATTGCAAGCGGTGTTGGTGTAGAGCGTACTTTCCCAGTACATTCCCCAAGACTTGATAAGATTGAAGTTAAGCGTCGCGGTGTTGTTCGTCGTGCCAAGCTGTATTATCTTCGTAATCTTACTGGTAAAGCTGCACGCATTCGTGAAAAGCGTTAATCACAAAATTGAAAAAGGGACTGTTTTTTCAGTCCCTTTTCTTTTGTTTTATTCATGTATTGTGAGCTTTAAGGGGTGTTTGCCATGAGTCAGCTTGGTTCGGAAATTAAGGACTGGGTCATTTCTATTGTGATAGCCGTGGCTTTGGCCATGTTTATCCGTACTTTTATAGTTGAGCTGTATTTGGTGGATGGTCCATCAATGATGCCTACTTTGGAGCATCAGCAGCGTTTGGTTGTAAATAAGTTTATATATAAAATTCGTGAACCTGAACGGGGAGAGGTCCTTATTTTTCAATATCCAAGGGATAAGAGCCGCGATTTTATCAAGAGGGTAATTGCTGTACCTGGTGATACTATCGAAATCAAGGAGCACAATGTATATGTGAATGGCGAACTGCAGAATGAAGATTATATTCTGAGTAAATGCCGTAATGATTATCCAAAGACAACCATCCCCGAGGGACATGTTTTTGTAATGGGGGATAATCGCAATAATTCTGAAGATAGCAGATTCCCGGATGTGGGTTTTGTTCCATACAACCTGTTGAAGGGGAAGGCCATGATGGTTTTCTGGCCGGTTTCTGACTGGAAGACCCTGCCGTGACGGAAAAAAGATTAATACACCAGATGTTTTTGTCTGGTGTATTTTTTTAGAAATATTTTCTGTATAAAGGAAAATAATCGTCAATTGCGTTATAATATTTTATGTCATAAAAAGTCGTTATGTATTAATACATTCTATCAGAGTATTTAGGGGAGCTGATTATGATGAAAAAGTTTTTTTACAGTATAGTTGCAGTTCTTTTTCTATCCGTTGTTATGATTAATTCTGTAAATGCCCAATCATCAGAGGGGGATTCTGTCATATCCGTAGATGGATACGGCACTGTTACGGCAATTCCTGATAAAGCTGAGATAAGTATTAGTATTTTGTCAGAAGCCAGGGAGGCCAAAGCTGCACAGCAGGAAAATGCTGTCATTGCCAATAAGGTACATTCTGCCCTGAAAGCACTGGGAATCAGTTCCGGTGATATGAAAACCCGCAATTACAGCTTTAATCCGGTTTATAGCAATGAAAAGAATAAACCTGACCGCATAGTCGGCTACAGTGCTTCCAGTACATTGGTGGTTACAGTCAATGACATTGCAGTTCTTGGGAAGGTTATTGATCATTCCTTGTCAGCCGGAGCAAATAAAATTTCCGGAATCAGCTTTAATGTGAAAAAGCCTGAGTCATATAGACAGGAAGCACTGAAAAATGCCCTGAGGGATGCAAGATTCAAGGCAGAAGTTATTGCGCAGGAATTGGGTGTCCAGATCAAGGGAATAAAAGTAGTCACCGAAAATGTTGGCCGTATTTCCTCCAGGGATACAGTAATGCTTGCAAAATCAATGGGGAATATGATGGATGCTTCCACTCCCGTTGCTGTAGGTGAGCTGGAAATAAGTGCCACAGTACATATTGATTTTGTTATTTGATTATATAGAGGTTTATATTGATGAAAAAACCGCGATTACAGGCAATTGAATTTATTCGTGGGATTTCCATGCTGGGCGTTGTGGGAATCCATGTTGGTGCAGTATATTTAGGTCAGCATATGTCACCTGATACGGTGGCCAATCAGCATCTGGTGGCATTATTTGAGATTTTTACCAGATTTAGTGTTCCGATTTTCTTCTTTATTTCTGCATTTGGTTTATTTTATAATCTGGATTTATCAAAGCCTTTTGTTTATAAGGATTTTTTAAGGCGGAGATATAAAGCAGTGGTTATACCTTATGTTGTATGGTCCCTGTTTTATATTATCCATTACTGCATTTTATGGAAGGATCCCGGGCCTTTAAATCCCATCACAATTTTATATGACCTGTTTTTTGGCCTGGCCAACTATCAGCTATATTTTATGGTACTGCTCATATGGTTTTATTTCCTAATGCCACTTTGGGTATGGGCAGTAAAAAAGCTCAACTGCATAGGCCTTGGATTGCTGCTTATTTTTCAGATAGCTGTCAATTATGTCCTGTGCTACATGTGGAATCCCTATGCTGTTGAAAATGTGTATCTACAAAAATTCTTGATTTATCATCTTAATTATTGGGTAATTCACTATGTATTCATATTCTTACTGGGGGGCTATCTGTCGGTCCATATGGATGAATTCATGTCGTTTATGGAAAAATACCGTACCCGTCTGGTGGTATTTTTCTGGATAACCCTGGCGGCTCATCTGGGATACTATTACTATCTCCTTTATTACAGGGGATATACTCCTTTGGAAGGCGTTTCTACAGCCCATCAGCTGTCACCAACCGGGATAATTTACACTCTTGGAGCAAGCCTGTTCTTCTTTGCAATTTTTACCCTTTGGCGTTTGCCGGATAAATTAAAGCCGGTTTTATCCTTATTGGGCAAGCATTCGTATTTTATGTATTTAGCACATCCATTGGCCTTGACCTATCTTGGATTTTTGTTTGATGACATGGGAATACTCATGACAGTGCCGGCAACGGTAATCTATTATATTATGGCAGTGATGTTGACCTTGATTGCAGCTGTAATAATGCGTAAAATAGGTGAAAAATATCCTTTGATCAACAAGGCAACAATTGGTGTTTATCCGAGATAAAATCCGGCTAAGGTTCAAATGATTTATCGATGGTGCGGAACGGTGGTGGAATATGGACCCGATATTTGTAGCTATTGTGCTTCTGATTGCAGCAATCGGCCTGCTGGTGGCAATTTATTTCAAAATTAAGGATAATTCCAGGCTTGAACAGGTCTTATGGAATATGCAGAAATCCCTTGGAGACAGTCAGCAGATTACCAAGGAGGATATATGCCGTAATATTGTTCAGATGGATGCTGCCAACAATCAACAGCTGAAAACCTTAAACGACCTGATGGATAAGGGCCTAAGTGGTGTCAGAAATGAAACAGAAAAAGGACTGGCTGCAGTACGCAACGAACTGGACAAGGGGATTAAGGAAATAAAGGGAACTGTAGATGAACAGCTGCAGAGTACCCTGGAAAAAAGAATTACTGCATCCTTCAGGACAGTCAGTACCCAGCTTGAACAGGTATATAAAGGGCTGGGAGAGATGCAGGCCCTTGCATCTGATGTGGGCAGCCTGAAGCAGGTTTTATCAGGAGTTAAGTCCCGGGGCGTACTGGGAGAATATCAACTGAAAAGTATTTTGTCCGAAATACTTACAGTTGACCAGTATGATGAAAATGTGGAAACAGTTCCCGGCAGCAACAAAAGAGTTGAATTCGCCATCAGGCTGCCAGGTATGGACGAAAATACGGTATATCTGCCTATAGATGCTAAATTTCCCATGGACTCCTATCATCATCTTCTTGAAGCACAAGGTACCGGTGATAAAAATATAATTGACAGGGCCAATAAGGAGTTGGAAAAAACTCTTGATAATGAAGCAAAGGACATAGCTTCAAAATACCTTTCGCCACCTTATACTACCAGCTTTGCGATTATGTTCCTGCCCATTGAGGGGCTCTATGCCCACGCAGTGGATAGTGGCCTTATAGAGCGGTTTCAGCATAAATACAAGGTCAATATTGCCGGCCCAAGTACTATGGCGGCTATCTTAAACAGCCTGCAGCTTGGCTTTAGAACACTGGCAATACAGAAGCGTTCCAGTGAGGTATGGAAAACCCTTGGTGAAGTAAAAAGTGAATTCATTGTTTATTCCGAGGCCATGGAAAAGCTGCAAAAACAATTGGGGCAAGTAACCAATAAATTTGATTCCCTGGTAAATACCAGGGCAAATCAAATGATGCGTAAGCTTAAGGATGTAGAAGCACTTCCTTCAGACGATTTGCCTTCAGAGTAATATTATTTTTATTAATTAATATTTTAATACTGATTCATCCGGTGTTTGGAAATGGAGAATTATTATGGACGATTTACTTATTGCTATGACAGTTTTGCCGGGCTTGGCCTTTTTGTATTACATATACACCTTGGATAAATTTGAAAAGGAACCAACTGATTTGTTGATGAAGCTAGTTGGTTTTGGCGCTTTGTGCTGTATACCTGCAGTTGTCCTTGAATTACTTGCAGGCAATATTTTGGATGCTGTCCTTGATCAGGGTACCATGGAATATGCTTTTGTGGAGGCTTTTTTGGGTGTAGCCATTATCGAGGAAGGCTGTAAGCTCTTTGCCCTGAAAAAAACAACCTGGACACATCCTGCTTTTAATTACAGGTTTGATGGTATTGTATATGCCGTATGTGTAAGTATGGGCTTTGCCATATTGGAAAACTTCTTTTATGTTTTTGAGGGAGGCCTGGCCATAGCTGTTTCCCGCGCCATTACTTCCATTCCCGGCCATGGTGTCTTTGCAATTTTTATGGGTATTTACTATGGAAATGCCAAGGAATATTTACATCGAATGAACAGGCCGGTGAAGGACAGGAGCCTGCGCATGGCCTTGATAATCCCGACGCTGATGCATGGATTCTATGATTTTTGCATATTGACCGAGGATGAATTTATGTTAGGTGTATTTGTTATATTTATTCTTGTGCTTTATTATTTTGCTTACAGGGAAGTAAAACGTATGTCAAAGGATGATCATCGTATATACTATTGAAATAACACTATTGGGCTAAAATTATTGCAGCACCTGAGCCTTTCCTGGAACGGATATGATATCTTTTTCCACTAGCTGGAAAAAGGATATATATCGGATCAGGAAAGGTTTTTTTATTCTTGTCAGTTTTATCTTATCAAATATCTGAGAAGATAAAATAGGTGAACGTATCCCCGCCTATAGAGGCGGGGGTACGTTCACCATTTATTTATTTCATTACTATCAGCTCGTAGTTTCTGGTACCTATGCCGATTTTTTCACCGTGTTCCAGGGTTTCCTTCCAATGTGCATTTGGATTATTGTCCTTCCACATATCGTGATGATGATGGAACTCAGGGTCTGCCAAATGGTCACCCAGCTGAGAATTGCGTATAGGTTCTGCCTTTTGACAGATATCTACACAGGCCTGGTCAAGGGCGATAGGATCGAAGGATGCAGCTATTCCAAGATTAGGAAGGATAGGTGCATCGTTTTCGCTATGACAGTCACAATTTGGTGAAATATCCACCAGCATATTAATGAAAAAGCACGGTCTGTCCTGAACCACTGCCTGAGCATATTCAGCCATTTTTTTATCAAGGAGATCACCGGCATCCCATTGATCGTTGTGAATAGCATCAAAAGGACAGGCGCCTATACAACGGCCACATCCTTTGCAGATATCCTTATTGATTACAGCCTTGTTGTTCTCATAAGAAATGGCATCTGATCCGCAGTGCTTGGCACATATTTTACATCCCCGGCACTTATTTGGATTTACTTCTACCTTGCCTGAGGAATGCTGTTCCATTTTTCCGGCACGGCTTCCGCAACCCATGCCTATATTTTTGATAGCTCCGCCAAAGCCTGTCATTTCATGTCCCTTGAAATGGGCAAGACTGATAAATATATCAGCATCCATAATAGCACGGCCTATTTTTGCTGTCTTGCAATATTCACCATTTTTTACCGGCACCTCAATATCATCCGTTCCCTTCAAGCCATCACCAATGATAATCTGACATCCGGTGGTAGTGGTATTAAAACCGTTGATGTTGGCACAGTCCATATGCTCAAGGGCGTGCTTGCGACTTCCGGGATATAGGGTATTGCAGTCTGTAATAAATGGCAAACCACCCTGTTCCTTGACTAGATCTGCAATAGCCCTGACATAATTTGGACGAATAAAGGCTAAATTGCCTAACTCACCAAAATGCATCTTAATGGCAACGAATTGATTTTCCATGTTAATATCCTGAAAACCTGCTTTTTTACACAATTTCTGCATTTTGGTAAGAATGCTGGTACCAACAGGAACCCTAAAATCAGTGAAATATACCTTGGATTGGTCCATAGTAACCTCCTAAAAAAATAAATTAATACACATGTCTATTCTATCATATTTATGACTATAACGCAGTTGTTCAAATTTTTCTTTTGGAAAAAGAAAAAACTTCCAATCGGCGTTTTACCCAAGGGCACTAGCTTTGCGTCGCACGAGGTTGGAGATTAGCACACCACCTGTTAAGGATTGTTACCCCCACCTATAGAGGAAGGGGACATATTACACCGAGTTATAACGCCATTGTTCAAATTTTTCTTCTTTAGAAGAAAAATCTTCCAATTAGCGTTTCAACGAGCTGGGAGATATGCTCGCCAGCTGTTGTAGTTTGTTTTCCCCCACCTAAAGAGGAAGGGGACATCTTAAAGCTCGT
>NZ_JAILFV010000082.1 GCF_024697385.1 Anaerovibrio sp. | reverse complement strand
ATATTATAAATTATATTTATAATAAAAGACTGGCATTACAAAAAATCGTAATACCAGTCTTTTGTAGAGCTACAATGTAAACTTAAAACAACTTCCCTGCATATTTATAAACATTAGGTGTAGGAATAACAAGTAATATTCATCAGACAATTTTACTTTAGGGTAGTACTGACGGACAAATGTTTTTTAATGTTTTCCATTTTTTATCCTTGTCACTGAGCTTCAGGGGAGTGCCATCTGATAATTTGTATTCTCCGGCCGCCCCCACAAGTTCCGGCCAGGCGATGCCAATATCAGGATCATTCCAGGCAATGCCGCCTTCATCCTCCGGATGATAAAAATCAGTGCATTTGTAACAGAACTTTGCCATATCCGACAAAACCAGAAAGCCGTGGGCAAAGCCTGGAGAGATATAAAACTGCTTATGATTTTCCTCAGACAGTATTTCACCGTACCACTGACCATAGGTAGGGCTCCCATGCCTGATATCCACAGCCACATCAAACACCTTGCCCTGTATCACCCTTACCAGTTTTCCCTGGGGATGTTGCTTCTGAAAATGGAGCCCCCGGAGAACCCCCTTGCTGCTCATGCTTTCATTATCCTGCACAAAGGTCATATCCAGCCCGGCGGCTATCATATCCTGCTGGTTATAGGTCTCGGTAAAATAGCCCCGGTTGTCACCGTAAATTGCCGGTGTAATAACATATAAGCCTTCAATAGGTGCTTTCTCAACTTCTATTTTTCCCATAATTCTCTCCCTATAATGTGATTAATGCCTCCACCCTTCGGGGTGAACCTCATCCGTCACACTTCGTGTGCCACCTTCTCCAGAGGAGAAGGCTTTTATTCTGCCTTCCCCTCTGGGGAAGCACCCTTCGGGTACTAGGCATAAGGCCAGCATACCAGTCGCTGGCACATGTGCCGTCAGTGCTGGGCCATGCGAGGCGGATGAGGGCCTGTATGCCCTCAGGCGTTACTGTATTTCCTTCAAATACCGCTTTACTGCATCCTGCCAGGTTGGCAGCGGTGTAAATCCATTTTCAATCAGCTTTCCCTTATCCAGCCGACTGTTAAAAGGCCGTCTGGCCTTACTTAAACCATATTCTGCCGTGGTTACCGGTAACACCTTGGTAGCCAGACCTGCCTGTCGGTAAATCTCACAGGTGAAATCATACCAGCTGATATATCCCCCCTCATTGGTGGCGTGATAATAGCCATACTTGTCGCTTTCCAGCATATCCACCAGCAAACGGGCCAAATCGAAGGTATAGGTTGGCGTACCGATCTGATCGTTGACCACCCGGACCGTATCGTGGTTTTCCGCTACCTTCAACATAGTTTTGATAAAATTCTTGCCGTTTTTACCAAACACCCAGGCAATTCGCACAATAAAATATTTATCCAACAGCTGACTGACGGCTTTTTCCCCCATCAGCTTGGTTTCTCCATAGTAATTCAGCGGGGCATAATCCTTACAATCCGGCTCCCACGGGTCAGTGCCCTCTCCGGAAAAGACATAGTCCGTACTCAAATAAATCAGCTTACAGTCCGCCTGCTGACAAGCCCGGGCTATATTTTCCGTACCGGTAACATTTACCGCCCATACCTTGTCTTTGTTGTCGGCATCCTCGGCTGCATCCACAGCAGTCCATGCCGCACAATGCACAACAACATCAGGCTTCTGTTCCAGAATATTTTTTTGGACAGCATCCTTATCAGTAATATCCATTTGTATATAAGGCAGGGAACACACCGAGGTTCTGTCCTGCTCCCCCATATATGAATCGCCAATATCTGAGCCTATAGCTTCATGACCCCTTTTATGAGCCTCATTCATCACATCATGCCCCAGCTGTCCAGCCACACCGGTAACTAAAATTTTCATAATAATTGCACCTCATCTGAGCGCTGAAACGCCCTTCGGATTGAACCTCATTACGACTCTATAATTCCCTTCGGGGTGAACCTCATCCGTCACACTTCGTGTGCCACCTTCTCCAAAGGAGAAGGCTTTCATTCCGCCTTTCCCTCTGGGGGAGCACCCTTCGGGTACTAGGCACAAGGCCAGCATACCAGTCGCTGGCACATGTGCCGTTGGTGCTGGGCCATGCAAGGCGGATGAAGTCCTGCCCAACGGGGAAAGCTATGCTTAATTCTTAATCAGCAACGGCTCCCACCAGTTTTTATTATCCAGATACCACCTAATGGTCTTCTTGATGCCGTCAGCAAATTTAGTCTCCGGCAGCCAACCCAGCTCGCGATGTATCTTTGCCGGATCTATGGCATATCTCATATCGTGGCCCTTGCGGTCAGCCACAAAGGTAATCAGGCTCTCAGGCTTACCAAGCTCCTTGCATATTAGCTTCACAATATCAATATTGCGCATTTCATTATGGCCACCTATATTATAAATCTCCCCTACACGTCCCTTGTGAAGAATCAGGTCAATGGCACGGCAATGATCCTCTACATACAGCCAGTCCCGGACATTGATGCCCTCTCCATAAACCGGCAGTGTCTTATCTGCCATAGCATTGGTAATCATCAACGGTATCAGCTTCTCCGGGAAATGGTACGGCCCATAGTTATTACTGCACCTGCTAATGGTAACAGGCAATCCATAGGTACGGTGATAAGCCATTACCAAAAGATCGGCCCCGGCCTTGGAGCTGCTGTAAGGAGAGCTGGTATGGATAGGCGTCTCCTCTGTAAAGAACAGATCAGGCCTGTCCAGGGGAAGATCCCCATACACCTCGTCAGTGGAGACCTGATGATAGCGCTTAATGCCATATTTGCGGCAGGCATCCATAAGTACCGCCGTTCCCTTTATATTAGTTTCAAGAAAAATATCCGGATTATCGATGGAACGATCCACATGACTTTCTGCAGCAAAATTCACCACCATGTCAGGAGATTCTTCTTCAAACAAGGCATATACCGCTGTCCTGTCACAAATATCCGCCTGAACAAATCTAAAATTCTCCTTGTTCATCACAGGCTCCAGGGTGGACAGATTACCGGCATAGGTTAATTTATCCAAACATATAATTCTATAATCCGGATGTGCCTCCATCATGTGAAAAACAAAATTACTGCCAATAAAACCGGCTCCTCCGGTCACTATTATAGTCATAACAATTCCTCTTTTTTTATCTAATTTTCCTTCGGGTTAGACCTCATCCACCGCAAGCGGTCCCCCTTCCCCAGAGGGGAAGGCTTCAGTCACGATTTTCCGGATATGGATTTCACCGCGATTCTCTTCCCCAGAGGGGAAGGCTTTAGTCACGATTTTCCGGATATGGATTTCACCATAGCCCCCTTCCCATAGGGGAAAAGGCTAGTGGATGTCAATATATTTTCCATCCAGTACATCCTTCAGGTACTGGCCGTACTGGTTTTTCTTCAATATCTCATACACCTTCAGCACATCTTCTTTGGTAATCCAGCCATTAAGATAGGCTATTTCCTCCAGGCAGGCTATTTTACGGTGCTGATGTGTTTCCAATGTCTTCACAAAATTAGTAGCATCCACCAGGGATTCATGTGTCCCGGTGTCCAACCAGGTAAACCCTTGTCCCAGCAGCTCCACATTAAGCTGCCCCTGTTCCAGATAGATTCTGTTCAGGTCAGTAATCTCCAGTTCTCC
Organism: Anaerovibrio sp.; assembly: GCF_024697385.1. Classification (GTDB taxonomy): domain Bacteria; phylum Bacillota; class Negativicutes; order Selenomonadales; family Selenomonadaceae; genus Anaerovibrio. Next base: position 4,011 of record NZ_JAILFV010000082.1, on the reverse strand, counting down.
CCTGGCACTGGGTTTTAGTCCACCTGCATAATCAACAACCCTGTTATCGTAAAAATAAAGTCCCGTTACACAGTAGTTGCTTTTTGGCTGCTTGGGCTTTTCCTCAATGGATACAGCCTTGCCTTCCTTGTCGAATTCCACAATGCCAAAACGCTCCGGATCATCAACATAATAGCCGAAAACTGTAGCTCCCTGCCCGGATGAGGCATTTTTCACTGCTGCCAGCAGGCGTTTGGTGAGGCCATGTCCGGCAAAAATATTATCTCCCAGAATCATCGCCACTGAATCATTACCAATGAAATCCCTCCCGATAATAAAGGCCTGTGCCAACCCATCAGGACTTGGCTGAACGGCATAGGATAGATTAACGCCAAAATGTCTGCCATCACCTAACAAATCCTTGAACCTTGGCGTATCCTGGGGAGTGGAAATAATAAGTATATCCCGAATCCCTGCCCGCATCAGCACTGACATGGGATAGTATATCATCGGCTTATCATAAACAGGCAGGAGCTGTTTGGATGTCACCATGGTAAGCGGATACAGGCGAGTCCCGGAACCGCCTGCCAAAATTATGCCCTTCATTAACTTAATCCCCCTCCGATAAATTTTTGAAATACTTTCCGGCATAGCCCAAAAGCAGTACATCGATAAATACTACAAACAAACCATTATGTATTCAGTAAGAAGGCCGCCTTCTCTCCCCCGAAAAGACGACCTATATGACAATTATACATTAAATCTGAAGTAGGTCACATCTCCATCCTGCATAATATAATCCTTGCCCTCAAGCCTTACCTGACCCTTTTCCCTGGCAGCTGCCACTGAACCGGCAGCTACCAGATCATCAAAATTGACTATTTCTGCCCGGATAAAGCCCCGTTCTATATCAGAATGAATCTTACCTGCAGCCTTTGGTGCAGTAGTTCCCTTTACAATGGTCCAGGCCCGGCACTCATCAGGTCCGGCAGTCAGGAATGTCATAAGCCCCAGCAAATCAAAAGCTGCCTTTATGAGTTTTTCCAGGCCTGACTCCTCAAGGCCCATATCCGCCAAGAATTCCTTGGCCTCCTCATCATCCAGTTCGGCAATTTCAGATTCAACACGGGCGGAAATAGTAACCACCTCTGCCCCCTCAGCTGCGGCATATTCCTTGACCCGCTGCACATGTGGATTATCCTTATCTGCCGTAGTCACCTCATCCTCACTCACATTGGCAACAAATAAGGTAGGCTTCAGGGTGAGGAAATTCATTTCCTTTATCATGTCCTGTTCATCCTGGGACAAATCAACACTGCGGACTGTTTTGCCCTCATCCAGGGCAGCCTTGATTCTTTCCAGCACAGCAGCTTCTGCCTTTGCTTCCTTTGCACCGGATTTCGCCAGCTTGGTGAGCTTCAAAAGTCTGCGCTCCAGAACCTCCAAATCAGCAAGGCACAATTCCGTATTGATTATTTCAATATCACGAATAGGATCTATTGACCCCTCAACATGGGTGATATCTCCATCATCAAAGCAGCGTACCACCTGAGCCACAGCATCCACCTGACGGATATGCTCCAAAAATTTGTTGCCGAGACCTTCACCCTTGGAAGCTCCCTTTACCAGTCCGGCAATATCAACAAACCTGAAGGCTGCAGGAGTAGTTTTTTTGGACTCATACATATCATGAAGCACCTGCAATCTGGTATCAGGCACTTCTACAATTCCCACATTTGGTTCTATGGTACAGAAAGGATAATTTGCAGCCTCTGCTCCAGCCTTTGTAATGGCATTAAACAATGTACTCTTGCCAACATTTGGCAAGCCAACGATTCCTACTTCTAAATTACTCACTTTTCTATCTCCAATCCATCGTACCCGTTAGGGTTATTTTTCTGCCAGCGCCAGCTATCCCGGCACATATCGGCCAGATTCCGCTTTGCCTTCCAGCCCAGCAGCTTTTCTGCCTTGCCGGCATCTGCATACACAACAGGCAAATCGCCCCCACGGCGGGGCCCTATTTCATAAGGAACCCTGATATTATTTTCTTTCTGAAAGGTGTTTACCATATCCAGGACACTATAGGGCTGACCTGTTCCAAGGTTGATGATCTCTACACCTTTGTGGTTTTGACTGAACTCCACTGCCTTTACATGGCCATCAGCCAAATCCATTATATGAATATAATCCCGCAGACAGGTACCATCCGGAGTGTCATAATCACCACCAAACACGGTGAGCTTTTCCCTTTTCCCTACAGCCACCTGAGTAATATAAGGCATGAGATTGTTTGGTATCCCCCGTGGATTTTCGCCAATCTGTCCGGAAGGATGAGCGCCTATAGGGTTAAAATACCTCAGCAGTATAACCGTTAGTCGGGGATCAGCAACAGCTGCATCCTGAAGTATCTGCTCCATCATGGATTTGGTCCACCCATATGGATTGGTACAGCTGCCCTTGCGCATCTCCTCATTGCAGGGCGCAGGATTTTCTTCCCCATAAACCGTTGCTGATGAGGAAAAAACTATTTTTTTGCAGCCGGTTTTTTCCATGCACTCCAGCAATGTCAAGGTAGTATCTATATTGTTGCGATAATACCGTAGCGGTTGCTTTATGGATTCTCCTACCGCCTTCAGTCCGGCAAAATGAATAACACAATCCGGCTTTTCCTTGTTCATTATGTCAAAAACAGCCTTACTATCTGTGGCATCAGCCTCGTACAGACTGACAGGTTTTCCGGTCAATTTTTCCACGCGCTTTATGGCCTCCGGACTGCTGTTATCATAATTGTCCAAAACCACAACATCATGGCCACTCTCCAACAATGCTGCACTGGTATGCGACCCTATATAGCCCGCACCCCCTGCTAATAAAATCTTCATATGTCGTACCTCTTACTTCAGTAAATCCACCAAATACTGTCTGAACTCCTGCCCCAAATCATCACGGCGCAGGGCAAACTCTACTGTAGCCTTTAAAAATCCCAGCTTGTCACCTACATCATAGCGTTTGCCATCAAAGCAGTACGCCCACACCGGCTCACTTTTTGCCAATACCTTCAGGGCGTCTGTGAGCTGTATCTCATCCCCCTTACCCGGAGGAGTTTTTTCCAGTATGTCAAAAATTGATGAAGAAATTATGTAACGCCCCATAACAGCCATATTGCTTGGTGCCTCATCCACCGATGGCTTTTCAACCATATCAGACACCTTCAGCAGCCCTGCTCCGGTGATTTTCTCCCCGGCAACAACACCATAGGCGCTGACTTCCTCATCAGAGACCAGCTGGCACCCCAGGACACTGCCACCGTATGCCTCATGTATATCTATAAGCTGCTTTAGGGCTGGTTTTTCCTGGTTATAAACCACATCATCACCCAGGAGGACAGCGAAAGGGTCATCCCCCATAAAGGAACGGGCGCACAGGATGGCATCACCCAGGCCTCGCATATATTTCTGTCGTATATAATGAATATTGATATCTGCTGTTTCCCTGACCATTTTCAGCAGATCATCCTTATGTTTCTCCTCAAGCATAGCCTCCAGTACCGGGGCTGAGTCAAAGTGGTCCTCAATAGCCCTCTTGGCATGACCGCTTATGATGAGGATCTCCTCTATTCCACTGGACAATGCCTCTTCCACAATGTATTGAATTGTCGGTTTATCAACTATAGGCAGCATTTCCTTAGGTGTAGCCTTGGTAGCCGGTAAAAAACGGGTGCCAAAACCTGCTGCCGGAATAACTGCTTTCTTTATCTTCTGCATTATACAATCCCCCTCCAGCTAAGAGTTTCCATAGTTCCCCATAATACATTTCATTATATCATTTTTAGTACTACATATCAAAAAACCTGGCCCATTAAAATGGCCCAGGTCTTTGCATCCAAGCTTATAACGCCATTGTTCAAATTTTTCTTCTTTAGAAGAAAAATCTTCCAATTAGCGTTTCAACGAGCTGGGAGATATGCTCGCCAGCTGTTGTAGTTTGTTTTCCCCCACCTAAAGAGGAAGGGGACATCTTAAAGCTCGT
>NZ_JAILFV010000067.1 GCF_024697385.1 Anaerovibrio sp. | reverse complement strand
GGAGGCTGGATTTTCATCCCAGCAGTTTTTTTCTGTGTGGCCGGATTTGACGGTAGCTTCCCATTTATTTGAGGAGCAGGTTATTCCTAATGAGGATATGGCTATAAGGTTATTCCCTTTCTACAATGATCCTGACACTATATTCATTAATGAGAATAATCTTTATGAAAGCATGGTGGATAATGGGCTGTGGTTCCCTATGGCCAATGGATATTTGATTGAGTGTGCCAAGGATGGTGAATTATCAGATGTGCATTGCGTGACCTGTTCTTTGGATCGTGATGATAGGGATGCCTTAGTAACTGTCGTTCATGCAGATGATACAGTGGAGAAGAAAGCCGTATTTACGGCTGGGCAACAAAGATTAAAAGAACTGATTGAGCATGGTGAAGATTTAAAATCACATGGTATTCCGGTGGTTCCTGCCAAATTGGAGAGGGATTCATATTGGATGCCTTATGTTCATGCAAAAAGTGGGCTCATTTATCTTCGAGAGCTGTTAAGGCAGGATATAGAGGCTTTTTTACGGGAGATGGATAAATTTCGTGATTTAATCCTTCAATCCTCCGAGCATGTGTCAGAAGATATGGGCGATGGCCGTGGCGTTGTGCTGAAACGAGGCTATTTTGACATGGTTCCGTTAAATAGCTTTTATGTGGATGGCACATTTCAGTTTTATGATCAGGAATTTTATATAGAAAATTATCCGGCCAATGTTTTGTTGATTCGCATGGTTAATGCTGTATATGGTAGTGAGGCTGAGCTCGACAGAATTTATCCTTATGACAAGGTGTTGGAGCGTTACGATTTGCTGAAATACCAGGATGAATGGAATAAATTAAGCTATGATTATTTGGTTGAACTTCGTAACGAGACTGGTTTAGCCAATTTTTATAATGAGCATCGGCGAAATTTTGATATTATAAATTCCAATCGGTTTCGCATGAATTATTCCGCGGGAAAATATCAAAAGCTGTTTGTTGATATTTTTCATAATGCAGCTTCACGAAAGCTTATCATTTTCGGTTCGGGAAAGTATGCCGACCAGTTTATGACTTTGTTTAAAGCTGATTATCCTGTATATAAGATTATTGATAATAATCCAAAACGTTGGGGAGATACTTTGTATGGTGTGGAAATTGTGTCTCCGGATTATTTGCGTGATTTGAGTCAGAATGAGTATAAAGTAATTATTTGTATCAAGAATTATAATACTATAGTGAAGCAGCTGGACACCATGGGAGTGACAGAATATAGCATTTATGATGCTAATAGGGAGTATCCACGTATATTTAAGCCAATAGTACAAGGTGTTGCAGATATTAGCTCAAAGCCTAAAAAGTATCACATTGGCTATGTGGCAGGGGTGTTCGACTTGTTTCACTATGGTCATCTAAATATTCTTCGTCGCGCCAAGGAGCAGTGCGATTATCTTATTGTAGGTGTAGTTTCTGATAGACAGGTGCGGGAATATAAAAAGGTGGAGCCTTTTGTGCCATTTGAGGAGCGGTTGGAAATCGTCAAATCCTGCCGTTATGTGGATGAGGCTAATGAGATTCCTTTTGAACATCCTGATACAGATATGGCTTGGAAGCTGTATCATTTCGATGTGCAATTTTCTGGTAGTGATTATGAGCACGACCCAGTATGGCTGAGAAAAAAAGAATGGCTGGAGGAGCGGGGCAGTACCATGGTATTCTTCCCGTATACCCAGAGTACGTCATCCACTAAATTGAAGAAGCTTATAACAGAGCGGCTGATATAGGAGGATGTTGTGATAATTTGAGGTGTTGTTATGAACATAGTTTGCTCTGCAGGGGGCATTGCGGAGGTTAAACGCCCCGGAAATGGATTTAATAAATTTCGTCAGGCAGGATTTGATGAAATCGTGCTTGATTTTAATATGTTTACCGGCGGTATTGCCTTGCCTAAAAAGCGTGATGAGGTGCTGGAGCATTGGAGGGAGTGGATGCAAAATTACATGGCAGAAGCTCAGCTTCATGGCTTGAAAAGCGGAATAGCCGTTGCTCCTAATTTTGTAAAAGAGCAAAAAATACCAGATATGGAAGCAATTAAGTCCGATTTAGTGAAGGAATGTATTGGATACGCCGGGGAATACGGCTGTAAATATATTATAGTGTACCCCTTTGAAGGTGACAGCTTTGAGGACATTATATCCATAAATCGTGAATTTTATTTGTCCTTAGCGGAGTGTGCCCAAAAAGCAGATATAACTATTTTGGTTGTGAATGGCCTGCGTAATTTGAATGGTCATTTTTTGCGGGGCTTTTGCAGTGAGCCGGTACAGGCAGTTTCTTTCATTGATGAACTCAACAATAAGGTCGGTTCGGAGACATTTGGTTTCTGCCTTGATGTGGGCGTATGCAACATGGTCGGTCAAAATATGTATGATGTTGTGACCACCTTGGGGAGCCATTTAAAGTCACTGTATTTGTATGAAAATGATGGCGTTCATCATAATAGAATGATGCCTTTCTTTGCTGCCAATGGAGCTGGTTCACAGTTTGATTGGCTTAATTTGATTCGCGGCCTTCGGGCAGTTCGATTTGATGGACCGGCAATCCTGGATTTTTCTACAAATCTGTCGGCAGTATCTTCATTACTTCGACCA
>NZ_JAILFV010000003.1 GCF_024697385.1 Anaerovibrio sp. | reverse complement strand
ATTTGGCCATTGCCCGGTCCCACCAAAAAAATATATCTGGTTGGGCTGATAAACGTAAAAAATAAAGTGGCATTTTCAGTTGAAAACTGATAGTATATATAAGGTGTTTTTTCTAACCGAAAATTGTTTATTTGAATATTGGAGGCTTTAAAACAAAATGTCAAAGAGTAACATGCGTCTGTTAGCTGGTAATGCGAACCGTGAGCTGGCTAAGGAAATTGCCGAGCATCTTGGTATTGAGCTTATTGAGGCTCAGGTGGGTCATTTTAATAATGGCGAAATCCAGGTAATGATCAGCGAGAGTATTCGTGGTAAGGATATTTTCATTATCCAGCCTACCTGTCAGCCAGTTAATGAGAACTTGATGGAGCTCTTAATCATGACGGATGCCTGTAAGCGTGCGTCGGCTCATAGTGTAACCGCTGTTGTTCCTTATTATGCTTATGCCCGTCAGGACCGTAAGACTCGGGGACGTGAGCCTATTTCAGCTAAATTGGTGGCTAATCTCATGCATACTGCTGGTATGGACCGTGTGGTTACCGTTGATTTGCATGCAGGACAGATTCAGGGCTTTTTTGATATCCCAGTTGACCATTTGGCTGCTGCTCCAGCTATGGCCGAATATTTTAAGGAGCAGAATTTGGAAGATGTAGTGGTTGTATCCCCAGACTTAGGTGGTGTAACCCGGGCTCGTAGAATGGCTGACTTGTTGGATGCAGGCATTGCTATCGTAGAAAAGCGTCGCCCACGTCCAGGTTGTGCTGAGGTTATGAACCTCATTGGTGATGTCAAGAACAAGACCTGTATCATGATTGATGACATGGTTGATACAGCTGGTTCCCTTTGTGAGGGCGCCAAGGCATTGAAGAAGATGGGGGCCAAGGAAGTATATGCCTGTGCTACCCATGGTATTTTGACTGATCCGGCTGTACAGCGGATTAATGATTCCGCCATTAAGCAGCTGATTATTACCAATACCATTCCATTGCCACCAGAGAAGCAGTCCAGAAAGATTGTTAGTATTTCTTTGGCACCAATGCTGGCAGAGTTTATCGATTGTATCTACAATAATGGTTCGGTAAGTAAGCTGTTCAAATAAGATTAAAATATCGGGGGCTGTGTAAACAGCCCCTTTCTGTTTAGGGGTGGGAATATGGAATTTGCAAAGAGAATGGACCAATTCGGCGAGGGCGTGTTTTCCCGATTGGCGGAAATGCGAAAAGAACGGGTAGCGGCTGGCAAACAGGTTATAGACCTCAGCATCGGGGCACCGAATATTCCGCCAGCCAAGCGTATCATGGAAGCCATGGCCAAGGCAGTAATGGAACCGTCCAACTATGTTTATGCCATATCGGATACAAAAGCCATGCTGGAGGCAGTGGCTGGCTGGTATAAGCGTCGGTATAATGTGCTGTTGGAGGAAAATACAGAAATCTGTTCCTTGATTGGTTCCCAGGATGGTTTGGCTCATATTGCCCTGTCCATTCTTGATCCCGGGGATGTAATGCTGGTACCGGATCCATGCTATCCGATTTTTGCCGATGGACCTAAGCTGGCTGGGGCAGAGCTTTACTATATGCCTCAGAAAAAGGAGAATAATTATGTGATTCAGCTTCAGGATATTCCGGAGGAAGTGGCGAAAAAGGCCAAGCTGATGCTGGTATCCTACCCTAATAATCCAACCGCTGCTATGGCACCTGTGGAGTTTTATAAAGAACTCATACAGTTTGCCAAGAAATATGACATCATTGTTATTCACGATAATGCCTACAGTGAATTGGTGTTTGATGGCCGTAAATGGGGGAGCTTCCTGGAGCTGGACGGCGCCAAGGAAGTGGGCGTGGAGTTCAATTCCTTGTCCAAGACCTATGGCCTGGCCGGGGCCCGCATCGGTTATTGCGTGGGCAATGCCCGGGTGGTAGGTATGCTGAAGACTTTGAAATCCAATATTGATTATGGCATGTTCCTGCCAATTCAGGCGGCTGCCATTGAGGCTATTACCGGAGATCAGAATATTGTGGAGGAAACCCGTCAGGCCTACGAGCGTCGTCGAGATGTGCTGTGCGATGGGTTGATAGAAGCCGGCTGGCAGATGGATAAGCCACCGGGAACCATGTTTGTATGGGCCCCAATTCCGGCTAAATATGCATCTTCGGAGGAATTTGTAAAAGATCTGCTGGACAAGACCGGTGTGCTGGTAACCCCTGGCAGTGCCTTTGGCCCATCCGGGGAAGGTTATGTTCGCATGGCGCTGGTTCAGTCTGAGGAAGACATGCAAAAGGCCGTGGATAATGTAAAAGTAGCGGGGATATTTTAATAATTAAGGAGAGACTAAAATGAAAACAGCAAAAAAATTTCTATTGTTTGTTTTGTTGATTTGTTGTTGTGTGACTGGGTTTAGCTTGTATAATGACAATGGTAATGGCAATGTTTGCACTGGGAGTGCCGTGTCTGATGATTCATCCGATTTTGTCAGTATGACTCAGGTGGCACCGGATATTATTTTGGAAATCCGTTATTATTCTACATACAATTTTGTGGGTGACCGGATAGCGGGCTATGAGGAGCCATGCGTGCTGATGACCAGAGAGGCGGCCACAGCATTAAAGGCTGTATCTGATGATGTGATGGCACAGGGCTATCGCTTAAAGGTTTATGATGCCTATCGCCCACAAATGGCTGTGGATCATTTTGTCCAATGGGCAGAAGATCTGAATGATACCCGCATGAAACCGTATTTTTATCCAATGCTCAACAAGGATGTTTTGTTTGACCAGGGATATATTGCTGCTAAATCGGGGCATAGCCGGGGCAGTACCGTTGACCTTACCCTGTTTGATATGAGAACAGGCAAGGATGTGGATATGGGCGGGACCTTTGATTACTTTGGACCGGAAAGCCATCCTGACTATTGTGGTAACCCTGATACCATGACTTATACTGGTGGTGGAATAACTGCTGAACAGTTTAATAACCGCATGTTATTACGGGCAGCTATGCTGCGGCATGGATTTAGAGCCCTTGATACGGAATGGTGGCATTTCACCTTGAATAATGAGCCATATCCGGATACATATTTCACCTTCCCAGTTCGCAGCTTGGGTAGATAAAAATTAATGGGAATAAAAGGACTAATGCATAAAACCATGCACTAGTCCTTTTTCTTGGCAACTAGATTTTTTATAAGTACAAGAAATATATTGTTGAATTTTTCGTAATAAAATGCATTTGTAAGACCAGAATAGCTAGAATTTGGCTTATCTTAAGCAGAAACTTTTATAGGAAATAAAGTACAGGCTTATGATAAGGAACTTTATACTTGAAATATTGTATAGCTTAAACTAGACTAAAGGACTAAAGAATTTTATATATTTTTATTGTTATGCAGGATTTTGGTTATTAATGACGAAAAGGTACATTGTATTAGTTGCTGGGTTAACCGATATAATAATCTTCAGGGAGTATTGGCGTATAAATGGGTATTTAAACCATGATAAATAGACGTTGCCGAACCATAGTATGTTGTACGATTTAACTGTTAGAGAATGTTCAGGGGAAAATAGCTTTAATAATAAAAATGTGCTTCAGCAGGCCTATTTAAGGCTTTATTTCGTGACTATTTATATTTGTTTTCTAAACCGTTGGACAGCGTGAATATGCGTTGAACAGCGGTTTTTTGCGTGCTCTGATTAAAGTGGCTAATTTAAATCCGTGATAGAAAGGATGTATTAACAAATCATGGAAAAGGAAATATTGACGAATATCTTGGAAAACCTTCGCTCTTTTAGGAGTATTATAAGTGAAGATAAGGAGTTTAAGGTACATGTAGAAGACCTGGATAATTTACTTATGGATGCGGAAGAACCATTACTGATAATGGTAATGGGACATTTTTCTGCAGGGAAATCTACCTTTATCAATGCTTTGGTTGGTAAGGAAATAGCTGCAATGAATGCTACACCAACCACGGCTGTTATTACAAAGCTTTGCTATGGTGTTAAAGATGAAATTATTGTTCATTACCGTGATGGGGCAGAAGAAAAGAAGAAACTGGAGGATTTTGCATCTCTCACAGCGGAGGCTGATGAGGAAAGTAATCAGCTCCATGAAAGTATCGATTATGTGGAGCGGCGTATGCCTTTTGATGTATTACGGTCAGTTACCATTATTGACAGTCCGGGTATTAATTCTATAAAAAGTGCTCATGGGGTCGCTACCCGACGCTTTATGGATAAAGCGGATACCGTTTTATGGATGTTTGATGCCCAGAATGCGGGTTCACAGACGGAAATAGATGCAATGGAGGAATTATCCCCTCGATTAAAACCGATAGCTTTGGTCAATAAAATGGATCAAGTTGATGAGGAAGAAGAGTCACCAGAGGAATTATTAGATAATATTCGGGGATTATTAGGGGATAGAGTACAGGCGGTAGTCGGTATTTCTGCTGAACTGGCACTGCGTGGAAAACTCCAGCATGATGAGGAACTATTAGAAGAGAGTTGTATTAAGGATTTCTATAACATTATTCAGCGAGAAATTCTGCCAAATCGCGATAACTATAAAATGAATACGTTGTTGGATGATATGGTAAGTTTCACCTTTAGTATTGGCAAGAAAATCGAAGATAAGGAGAAAGGCTTCGAGGAAATCAAGGAAAAAGATTATTCAGCGTATATTGCCCAGCAGTCGGATTTGGCTCCAATAAAGGATGGATTCGAGGATTTAGCGGAGGTCTTTTATGATCATTGTCAAAATCAACGAAAAAATCTTGTTGCAGATGTCTTTGTGGGGATTCTGTATCGTTTTGGCCTTGTAGTAGAGAAGAATGAAGCCAAAGCGGTGCAACGTATGGAAAGGGCTGCCGTACGTCATGACAAAAATGCCCAGATGGTTTTGATGATGCATTATTTCCATTGTGAGGATTATGAAAAGGCTCTGTTTTGGGCACGGCACGGTTCCAAGGATAATAATGATGACTGCCAGGCATTTTTGGGAGTAATGTTACTATATGGTATAGGTGTAGATAGAAATCTTGCTGAGGCATTAGAAAACTTTAAATTAGCTGCTGCTCAAGGCAACGCCGATGGGCAATACGGCGAAGGTTATATGTATCTTTATGGCTTGGGGGGATCCGAAGATAATGACCATGCCTATCAGATGCTGAGTAAAGCGGCCTTTCAGGGCGAAGAAGCAGCTTTTAGAGAATTGGGAAATTGTCATTTGAATGGCTGGGGAGTAGAAAAATCGCCGGAAAAAGCCTTTGAGTATTATAAAAAAGCTGTTGATAAAGGTGATGATGAGGCTGTCGTAAATTTGGGACTCTGTTATGCTAAGGGTGTAGGCATTACGGCAGATTTTAATAAAGCTTTGGAATACTTACAAAAGGCTGTCGAGCTGAAGAACAACGATGCCCTTGTTTTTCTTGGAAATTTGTATTGGGATGGCAATAAGGTGGATAAGGATGAGGAAAAAGCCTTTTCCTATTTTAGACAGGCTGCGGAGCAGGAGAGTGGTGAAGCTCAATACAATTTATCCGTTTTCTATCGTGAAGGTATTGCGACCGAGAAAAATGAGGAAATATCTCGGGAGTGGCTATTTAAAGCGGTAAAGAACGAAGATCCAAATGCTTTGTATCAGCAATCCATTTATTTGGCTGATGGTGATGGCATAGATAAGGATGAAGCAGCAGCCCTCAGAATGTTGATAAAGGCTGCTGATGCCGGCATTTTAGAGGCTAAGGTTGATTATGCTGATTGTTTAAATTATGGTATATTGAACTCTCCAATTGATAAACAGCGGGCGATTGAGCTTTATCAAATTGGCGTTCAACATAATAATCCGGTAGCACAATATAATATGGCTCTATTTTATGACAAAGGTGAAATCGTAGATAAGGATATTACTAGGAGTATAGAGCTTTTAAGTGAAGCAGCAAAGGGAGATTATGCTCCGGCCCAATATTATTTGGGATTAGCATACAGTAATGGTTATGGCGTAGATAAGGATGAAAAACAGGCATTTTCATTGTTTGAGGCAGCAGCCAAGCAAAAAAACTATTCAGCAATGTACCAACTGGGGATTTGCTATTTATACGGCAAAGATGTGGCTAATGATGAGGTTAAAGGTGCTTCTCTGCTAAAAGAGGCTGCAATAAATGGAAATGTCAATGCACAGCGGGAATTGGCATATTGTTATATAAATGGCAAAGGTGTACCAGAAGATGCTAGCCAGTCGTTTAATTGGCTTGAAAAAGCCGCTCAACAAGATGACGGTGAAGCGGCAAAATATTTAGGCTTATCTTATAAAAATGGTATAGGTACAAGTAAAGATGCTAGTAAGGCATTTTATTGGATGAAAAAAGCTCGGGATTTGGGAGAGGAAGAGGCAGATAGATATTTAGGCATATTTTACTATCAGGGTATAGGTGTTCAAACAGACAATAAGGCTGCTTTCCAGTGTATGAAAAATGTAGTAGATAATGGTGATTTGGAAGCAACAGGTTTGCTGGGCGGATTTTATCTCAAAGGAATTGGTGTTGATAAAAATCTTAAAGAAGCGGCACGCCTGCTTAATATTGCTAAGGAAAAGGGCAATGTAGAGGCTTGTTTGATGTTGGGAATGTGCTACGAAGATGGCTTGGGGCTTGAAAAAGATGATGCAAAGGCCTTTGCTTGCTATAGAATAGTCGTGCAAACTGAGGCTAAGGGGGAAGCAAACTATATAATTAATAATTGCGGTGCAGGTGCGTATAATCTAGGTCGTTGTTATGAATATGGTATAGGAACTGAACCGGATATAAATGCGGCAGCTCAATGGTATAAGAATGCAATATCCCAAGGAAATACTGAAGCTAAAGAAGCGTTTGCTAGAATTGAAAAAATAATGCAACGTAGGCATGCCGATGAGCGCATGAAGGTGCTTCAACTAAAGGCAGCTTCAAAGACTATCGAGGAATTTTTTGAAATGGGCCAGTTATATCAACATGAGTATCAAAATAGTAAAGCAGCCTTTGATTGTTATTTAAATGCTGCTACTAAAGGCCATTTTAGTGCGATGGTTTGTGTAGGGCGATTTTATCAGGAAGGTATTATCGTGAATGATCCGCGAATAGCCTGTAAATGGTTTTTTAATGCTGCGGAAGGGGGATCATCTGAAGGAGAATATTATTATGGCCTTAGCTTAATTAACGGCAATGGAATAGAGAAAGATTATAATCGTGGACTTTCATATCTTAGATTAGCAAAAAGTCACGGTAATGGAGCCGCAGCGGATTATTTGTCATCCTTAGGTTTTGGGGAACTAAAAAAACAGTCCTGTATAATAAAAGGAGCTACACAAACTGAGCGATATGTCTTAGATATAGCAAAAAAATTAAAGCAAAGATATCCATTTGACGCGCATGTTTATTATATTGTTGCTAATGAAGGCGAAGAGTATGAAAAAACTGTCAGGAAGTTTAGAAATGCCATGGAAAGCTATGCGATATTACAGGAAGATGAATTACCTATTTTGTGTTACGATTCTACTGTTACAGGAACAGCCAGAGATGGCCTGCTTGCAAGTAACAAAGCATTGTATGTTCATAATTATACGGAGGATACAGTAGTAATTCCATATTCGTTAGCCTCGGTAATTGAATATAAACTTGGAATGTTTACAAATCATTTGTATTCTGGTGAATTTAAGATAAATACCGCAGGTATGCTCAAGGATGAATGCATTGCTTTTTGCAATGTACTTAACGAAATTATTACTACCTTTAAGACAGCTAAAATATGTAAAGAATCGGTAGAGTGGTTATGTACTTGTGGAGAAAAAAATAGTGGAAATTTCTGTACGAAGTGTGGTAATAAGAGACAGGATTAGTATGGCCGGGTGTAATGTTAGTTTGGTTCAGTGGTTTTACATGTCTTAAACTTATTTTTAATAATGGGGTAAAAATATGGAATTAGAAGTATATGAAATGAAACGTCAGCAGTTGGAGACTGTATTAAGGCAATTAGGTGAAATAGGTCAGAATTTAGGCCTGGAAGGGCAAAAGAAAGAGTCTGATAATGCCATAGAATTATTACAGCAGGAGCAGTTTAATATGGCGGTGGTGGGGGAGTTTTCCCGGGGAAAGTCTACATTTGTTAATGCTCTGTTAGGAAAAAATATCCTACCAGCAAGCAAATCTCCTACAACGGCTGTTATTAGTAAGATAACCTATGGTGATCCGCCAGAATTTATCTTGCATTATAAAAATGGTTTAGGTTCTAAGCAGGTTTCCCAAGAGGAATTTTCGGGGCTTAAAGCACCTAAAGAGGGACTTTTAAACAATATAAAGGATAAGATACAGAAGTCCATAAATATCGGCGAACAGGAAAAACTTGATAGTATTGAATATGTGTCTATAAAATATCCCCTAGCCTTCTGCAAGGATAGGGTGGAGCTGGTGGACACACCAGGTACTAATGATTTGAATACAGGACGTATTGAAATTACTTACCGCTACTTGGAGCAGGCAGATGCTCTGATTATGCTGCTTGCGGCGGACCAAGCATTGTCCGAATCTGAAGCAAAATTTTTGCAAGAAAGAATTTTAAAGAAAAAAATACAGGATATATTCTTTATTATCAACCGCAAGGATGCCCTCCACGGACCAGATGAGGAACAGAAAGTACTTGATTTTGTGCAAACCAATTTAAAGGCATTGTTGCCGGAGGATATGCGGACGAATTTAAAGGTTTTTCTTGTATCTAGCCGACAGGCGTTATTATATCGTCGGGCAGAAGGCGGTGAGCAATTAAAGCCAAAGTTGCTTGCGGAAAAGCCAGATAACTTTGAAATAACGGGATTTGTAGAATTTGAAAAGGAATTAGGTTGGTTCTTGTCGGAGGAAAAAGGTAAAGCTAAGCTGGAAAAATACATTCGTAAAGGACAGGAAATCATTACTGAGCTAAATAAAACAATTGTATTACGACAGGACATGTTTAGTCATTCAGTCGATGAAATACGGGAAAAGGCTGCGGCTATGGAGCCAGAATTTCTTGAAGCTAAGCACAAAAGCAAAAAGATAATTGGAAATTTGCGTAGTCGGTTGGAAAGTACAGAAAGTCAGTTGGAAAACTCCTGTATTATTGCTGGAGAACGTCTGAGGCAAGTAGCAAATGAGGCAGTAGATAATTATTCTGGTGATATGGATGCAAAAAATATTAAAATAGCTGTGGAGCGGGCCGTTACTCCAGAACAAAAACGGTGGATTGAGGAAATGCGCCAATCCCAGAATAAACTTTTACAGGAAGAGACTAATAAGGCGGAGCAAGCATTGCAGAGGATTTGGAAGGACGTTAACTCTACTTGCTGTTTGGATACACATATGCTGGATAAAAGTGCTACTGTGATGTCCTTTGATATTCAAGGTGTAAAGAAAGAAAACATCAGTGATACCCAGGCAGATATTGGAGGCTGGTGCGTAGGAGGCGCCATTGGCTTGCTTGTAAGTGCACATTTATTGCCAGCTTTAGCCCTTGGGGCACTTGGGGCCGGTTTATTGGGATTATTCAGTGATTCTGATGATGATATACGTGAAAAGGTAAAGGCGCAAATTTCTGAGCAATATACTGAGCAGGCTGAGAGCATTAAATCCGATATCATTGATGGCTATAGAAATCAGGTAAAGGATATTTGTGTGCAGTTACAGGAGGCTATAGATTCCCGTATTAGTGATATGCATAACCAATTGCAAATAGTATTGCGGGAAAAGGAATCACAGGAAAAGGATGTAGATCAAAGAATCAAAGAATTGTCAACCAAAGTGCATGCCTTGGAGGATTGTGGTCGGACACTGATAGCTCTGGCTAAGTGAGGAGGATGAGTTTCGTTTTATGAGTAGCGGAATACAACAAAAAAAAGAAAAGATAAATTCCATACTGTCCAAGCTGAGTATACGGGACTATGTGCAACAGAAAACGCGATTGGCAAGTAAGTTTGAGGGGCTACGGCGGGATATCCAAAATGATTATTATACAGTAGTGGTTCTAGGGGAGTTTAAGCGTGGGAAGTCAACTTTTGTTAATGCGCTATTAGGTGAAAGCCTGTTACCAATGGATATATTACCAGAAACGGCGACAATAAATGCCATTATGTATAAGGACCAGCCAGCGGTTCAAGTTGTTCATCAGGATGGGAGATTGGAGCAGGGGGAGCCTACTTTGGATTATTTAAAGAAATTTTCCGCCCGTCAAGGTAACAATGCTGCCGAGGGGGTACGTTATATAAAAATAGGTTATCCATCAAAATTATTGAAAAATCGGGTCATTTTGGTAGATACACCTGGCGTATCGGATTTAGATGAGCAACGTTGTGATGTGACCTATGAATTTATTCCCAAGGCCAATGCCGTTATTTTCTTACTGGATGCTAATTCACCATTGAAGAAAACCGAGAAGGATTTTATTGATGAGCGCTTGCTGCCACAGGGAATAAGCAATATTATGTTTTTGCTTAACAAGTATGACGCAGTAGATGAGGAGGAAGAGGACGAAGACTTGTTGGAAACTACTCAGCAACGATTGAGTCAGGCTTTTAATCGGGAAATACCTGTATATCCGGTATCGGCGAAGTGGGCCTTGGATGGGCTTGAGCAGGGGAATAATGAGCTTATTGAGGCATCACAGATTGAGGGAGTTCGGCGGCGATTAGAAGAGATGCTGTCAAACGGTTCTACTGAAACAGCCAAAATTACAAGTTGGGAAAATCGCCTTAAATCCTTATTAATTAGTTTACAAAATGAAATAACAAATGAAAAAGAACTTTGCCAGATGGATAAGGAAAATATCAAGAAAATGCTTGATGAAATCGAGTCCATGCTGGCAGAAAGGCAGCAGAACGAGGAAAAAATCAGTCAGTATATTGAAGACCGTAAGGTAGAAATAAATATAATGGTTGCTAAATCATTACATCATTTCAACGAGCAATTGAAAGAGGATTTATTAGACAGAATTGAGGAATACAAAGGAACGGAATTTAAGGAATTTATGGAAACTAAAATAAACAAGCGTATTCAACGACAGTTGGAAGCGTGGATTGGTATGTATAGTCAACATATCAATAGGTTGTTAAAGAATATGGAAGGTGAATTGGCCACTGGCATGAGTTATTACTTTCAGCAGAGAATAAAAATTGAAACTGATGGTGGCAAGGAGATAAACAAACGGACATCATCTTTGGCAATTACTGGTGAGGATATCTCAAATGTTACTTTACATGCTGGAATGATTGCGGCAGTGGGAAGTATTGGGCTTCTGGCAGTAGTTGGAGGCGCCATTATGCCATTGATGAGCTTTGCTGCTCTGCCTATACTTAGGGATGCTTTATTAAAAAAGCGCTTGACTGAGGCTAAAAATATGGCGGTACCTGAGGTGCAGGCTCAGCTAGCGAGAGGTATACAACAGCTTCAAGTTGAGGTTGGCAAATACATAAATGAGCGTTGCAGTTTAATCAGACAAAATACAGAATATGCCTACGAACAAGTGCTGTTGGATATGCGCAAGCAATTTCAACAGCAAATAGAAGAACAGCAAAATTCCAAAGAGGATGTAGAGCGACGCTATAATAACTTAAACCATGAAGAAGATATGGTTAAGTCATTTTTAGCAGAATTGACCTGATGGGAGGTAATTTGCATG
>NZ_JAILFV010000185.1 GCF_024697385.1 Anaerovibrio sp. | reverse complement strand
CTTTAAGATGTCCCCTTCCTCTTTAGGTGGGGGAAAACAAACTACAACAGCTGGCGAGCATATCTCCCAGCTCGTTGAAACGCTAATTGGAAGATTTTTCTTCTAAAGAAGAAAAATTTGAACAATGGCGTTATAATGAATTGTTTTTCTTTGAGCCATGTCAATAAAATGTGTATTTTTAATGATAAACAATAAAAAATATGATAAAATATTGTAATAAAATCGTGGAAGATATGTTTGTCGTTAAGTATGAAAGGTTGATGACATATGGCTATTACAGTTTCATCAATGGCCAAGGATAATTACAGTTTTTACCAGCTGGCCAAGGACCAGGGAATTTCTTTATCCGGTAGTAAGACCTCTGATGTAAATTCTTCCAGTGATATTTCCACTATGTGGAATGCTTATACCAATAAGCAGAGTACCAGTACCTTCTCCGGCTTTAATGCCGAAGACCTTTATGGTGTGCAGAAGGGATACAGGGAATTGCTTTCCTCTTATCAGGATACCAGAAAGGAATTCAACGCAGAGCTCAAGGCAAATATGAGTGACCTTTCCAAGTCTGCCAGAACCCTTGCTGCTACTGATTTTAATGTAGGGGAGGATGCCTTGATCCAGAAGGAGGTTACTACCACCGATAAGGATGGTAAGACCACCACCGAGACCCAGACCGTGATGAATGATGCCCTGCAAACAGCTGTGAAGAATATAAAGGATTTTGTCAGTGATTATAATGATTCTGTAGGCTTCTTCAAGGAAAATGCGGCTATTTCCAATAGAATGAGCCGTATGAATGATATGTTTTCCGATACCACCTACAGGGCAGGCAACTATCAGAGTATAGGAATCAGTGTGGGAAAGGATGGGTCCCTGACAGTAGATGATGATAGGTTGGTCAATGCTATCACTTCATCACCGGATAAGGTATCCCGTATTCTTGGAAATGAAGGATTGGTGGGAAAGACCCAATCTCATATAAACACTGTTAATTCCCAGCAGGACAAGCTGTTTCCGTCAGTAGAGTCGCTCTTTGGTGATGATTTGAAAACTGCCCGGGTTTATACTGGAAATGCACTTTTGGCAATGAATGGTTATGCTAATATGGGGAATTTTGTCAGCATGTATTGGTGATTGGCAGGATTCAATTGTTGGTTATATTGTATCCAATGTTAATGCTTGCATGAGACTTATTCCTTATGGATATCGAATAAGTCTCATTTTTATTTAGTCCTGATGTAATTTTCAGGGGTGTTGGCAATGGAAGATTTGACTTAAAAATTCATGCAAGGCTTTATGAGGAGGGATTTGTAATGTATTCGGCAAAGGCTCATTTTTGGCTGGCCGGGTTGACGAAGGAGCATGAGGCTGTTCTTAGGAATATCACACCATTGGAGCGGTTTTCTCATGATTTTTCCCCTTTACATTCACCTGAGGAATTGCATAAGGATTTTGTACCAGGCATCATTGGCGTGGTAATCGCCGATGAGACAGCAGGCTTTTCCCCTCAAATGCTGCGGGCTGCAGCCGGGGAGGGAAAAATCGTTTATTGTACTGCCAAGCCTGAAAATCTGTCAGAAGATATGTTGGAGGCAGTGGATTTTTTATGGTCAAAGCCTCTTAGCCCTGTGACACTGCGGTTTTATTTTCAGCAGTTATTAAAATACCTGAAGCAGGAAAAGGATTTGTGGCTGGCAGAAACATATTTGGACAATACAATAGACCCGGTGCCGGACCTCATCTGGTACAAGGATGCACATGGTGCTCATCTGAAGGTTAATAACGCTTTTTGTGAGGTGGTGGGTAAGACCAAGGCGGAAATAGCAGGCCGGGGCCACTGCTTTATATGGGGCCTGAGTCCGGAGGAGTATGCTCAGGGAGAATATGTCTGCATGGAGACCGAGGAGGAAGTCATTCAGAAGGGAACCACCTGCCTTTTTGATGAGCAGGTGAAGGCCCCTGAGGGAATGCGCCTGCTGCGCACCTATAAAACCCCAATCCGGGATGTTGATGGAACGATTATTGGTACAGTGGGTATGGCACGAAATGTAACCAAGGAACGCGAATTTCAGCAGAAAATATTGGAGATGGCCAGGCAGGATGCCCTGACCGGACTGGCTAACCGCCGGTATCTTGAATCGTATATTGAGGAGCAGCTGGAAAAGGGCGATGTAACACAGCAAACCTTCATTTACTTTGATTTGGATCATTTCAAGCAAATTAACGATACCTATGGCCATGCCATGGGGGATAAGGTGCTTGTTCATGTGGCTTCCTGTATGAAAAGCAGTTTTTCCGATGCATTTTTGGTCCGGCTGGGTGGCGATGAGTTTTTGGCAGTGCTGATGAAAAAAATATCCCGTGAAGAAATTATGAATCGGGTAAAATCATTTGTCCGGGACCTGAAGAAAGATTTTAAAAATCATCCTAACATGCAGATATTATCCATAAGTGCAGGGATTATAGTGAGTGACGGACAGGAAGCTATGGATGATCTTCTGCGCAAGAGCGATTTGGCACTGTATGCGGCCAAGAATTCCGGTCGGTCCTGTTGCCGATTTTATGATAGTTCCATGGAAAAACAATAAAAATTGCAATTATATGATAAAATTCAAGGATGGATGTCCAACAAATTGGAGAGGGACATCCATTTTTTATGCCTGATGTAGGCACAAGGCTAAAATGGCAGTATTGCATGTCACTTGAATAAGGTTTGACCTATC
>NZ_JAILFV010000151.1 GCF_024697385.1 Anaerovibrio sp. | reverse complement strand
GTAATACCCATCACAGAAGCAATATATGTATTGCCCTGAACAATTACTTCATCACCTTTACCAATATGAAGCAGCCTAAACGCAATCCAAAGAGCATCCAACCCAGAGGCAACTCCTACGCAATGCTTTGCGCCTATATATGAAGCAAATTCTTCCTCAAAGGAAGAAACCTCTTTTCCCAATACATACCAACCTGACCGAAGTACCTCCAGTGCCTTATTCTCAAATTCCTTTTGATATTTATAAAATCCTCTATCCATTCGATTAGGCATTATTTTCATATATACTCAATACTCCTCATATATTGTTTATAAAACACATTTATTTCTTTACTGTAGAATAAAATTTTCCGGAAGCTACCGCTTTTAAGTGCTTTCCATATGGTGACTTTTCATATTTATCTGCAGCCTTCAGTAAATCTTTTCTGCTGATCCATCCATATCTATACGCAATTTCCTCCGGAGCAGATATTTGAACACCCTGTCTTTTTTCAGTAATATTCACAAATTCTGTTGCTTCCAACAGACTGTCTATTGTTCCTGTGTCCAGCCAGGCAAATCCTCTTCCTAACAATTCCACATTTAATTTTTTCCCATTTAAGTACATTTCATTCAAAGATGTGATTTCCAATTCTCCCCGTTCACTTGGAACAACCTTTTTGGCCAAGTTACTGACACCCGCAGGATAAAAATACAAACCGGTTATTGCATAATTGCTCTTGGGATTAACTGGTTTTTCCTCAATCGACAAAACTCGTCCTTCATCATCAAACTCGACAATGCCAAAGCGTGATGGATCATTGACATAATAACCAAACACAGTTGCATACCCATTATCAGCACATTCAACACAACTCTTTAACAACTTTCCAAAATCATTGCCATAAAATATATTATCCCCTAGAATCATTGCACATGACTCATCACCAATAAATTTTTCACCAATAATAAATGCCTGTGCCAAACCATCAGGAGAATTTTGTACCTCATAAGATAAATGGATACCAAACTGACTCCCATTACCAAGTAATGCTTCAAATCGAGGAGTATCTTCAGGAGTGGAAATAATAAGTATATCTTTGATGCCAGCAAGCATAAGCGTACTTAAAGGGTAATAAATCATTGGTTTGTCATAAATTGGCAAAAGCTGTTTACTTGTTACCAAAGTCAATGGATACAGTCTTGTTCCTGCTCCACCTGCCAAAATAATACCTTTCATCTATGCCTCTCCTAAATATCAAATTAAATTTATCAAAACGCTAATACTGATAGGTACTTCATCTTCCAAATAATATCGCATTAATAATAAACTTTGTGTTTGTCACAAAATACCTCATAAATAATCTTCTAGGATCCTGTAACAATCGGTAAGCCCATTCCAAGTTATGTTCTTGCATCCAATTAGGCGCTCGTTTAATATTTCCTGCCACATAATCAAAGGCTGCACCAACACCTACCATAAGGCCATGAATCTGTCCCTGATGCTCTGCCATCCACATCTCCTGCTTGGGAGCGCCAAGTCCAACCCATATAAAATCCGGTTTGACATTATTAATCTCTTCGATAATTTTTATATTTTCTTCTTTGGTTAATGGACGAAAGGGCGGACTATACACTCCAGCAACTATCACGCCTGGATAATTCTGCTTCACATTATCACACAGCTTATTCAATGTATCTTCTGAAGAACCGAAAAAATAATGTCTGTACCCCTTATCCTTGCTTATAGATAATATTTTAGATAGATAATCTGGTCCGGTAGTGCGAGACATATTCACATATCCCCGCTTTCTTCCTACGGAAGATAAAGGCCCTCCATCCGGAACAGCCATGATTCCACCATTTTGAATACTACAGTACTCTTCATTTTCGTGTGCCATAACAGTCGTATGCACATTGCTTACGCAAATATAGTCTCCCGAAAGATCTTTTATATTTTTTATTGTAAAATCAATCAACCATTCCATATTGATGGCAGCAATATCTACTCCCATAATATTACAGGTTGGTATCTGATTTTTATTCACCTTATGTTGATATGGCACTGTGTTCAACCTCAATTATCATTAATCCCTATTAAAGATGTCCCGGGTATATACCTTATCTGCTACATCCTTCAAGCATTCATCAAATCTATTGGCAATAATACACTGGCACATAGTTTTGAACTCTGCCAGATTACCAATAATTTTACTTCCGAAGAAGGTACTTCCAGCCTCAAGAGTTGGCTCATATATAACTATTGTGGCCCCTTTTGCCTTTATACGCTTCATAACACCCTGTATAGCTGACTGACGGAAGTTATCTGAATTGCTTTTCATTGTAAGCCTATAAACTCCAATGATACAATCCATCTCTTTTTCCTTGCTATAATCTCCACGATTATAGTAGTCATAATATCCTGCCTTCTTCAGCACCTGATCTGCTATAAAATCCTTACGGGTACGGTTGCTCTCCACAATAGCACTAATCATATTCTGAGGAACCTCTGAATAATTGGCCAAAAGCTGTTTTGTATCCTTAGGGAGGCAATATCCACCATAGCCAAAGGACGGATTGTTGTAATGAGTCCCTATACGAGGGTCCAAACCAATACCTTCTATTATAGAAGCTGTATTAAGCCCCTTCATCTCCGCATAGGTATCCAATTCGTTAAAATATGAAACCCTTAATGCCAAATATGTATTGGCAAACAGCTTTACTGCCTCAGCTTCAGAGAACCCCATAAACAAGGTATCAATATTTTCCTTGAGGGCTCCCTCCTGTAACATTCCGGCAAAAGTCACGGCATATGCTTTGCTTTTTTCATCACAGCCAACAATGATCCGGGAAGGATACAGATTATCATAAAGGGCTTTGGATTCCCTTAAGAATTCCGGTGAAAATAGTATCCGGTCCGTTCCATATTTTTTCCTTATACTGTCAGTATAACCAACCGGTATAGTGCTTTTTATAATCATAACCGCCGTTTCATTACTTTGTAGTACCTGCTCAATAACGCTTTCTACAGATGAACAGTCAAAATGCTGGGTAACAGGATCATAATTAGTAGGTGTAGCAATAACAATGTAATCTGCATTTTTATAAGCAACCACAGCATCCGTGGTTGCCTGTAAGTTCAGCTGTCTTTTCTCATGCTCCGAAAGATATGTCTCAATATATTCATCCTGAATTGGGCTATGCCAGCTGTTAATGGAATCAACCTTCTTCTGAAGTACATCCACAGCTGTTACTTCATTATGTTGAGAAAGTAATATTGCAAGACTTAGGCCTACATATCCAGTTCCGGCAACTGCGATTTTCATCCGATTATATCTCCTAAATTATAAAATATATACCTCATCCACCTCGCATAGCTTGGTGGATGAGGATCCCATTCATAACAATCTTTAAATTTTTATGCCATTTCTTCCTTGCGATATGCCCAAAAGCCATAAATCAGGGCAAGCACAATGCCAACAGCCATACCACCTAAAGCTATATTTCTTCTAATAGGCGCACTTTTCATTGTAGGCAAATTAGCCTTATCTATTATCTGAATATCCATGCTCTCCATGGTAGCCTGGATTCTGGCCTGTTCACTCTGCTTAATAAGGGCTACATAAACCTCATTCTTGATTTCTGCATCCCGCTTCAACTTAATATATCCCAATGCATCATCAGAAAGCTGGGCCATGTCAGACTCGGAATCAGCCATCTGCTTTCTGACAGCTGTTTCACTGGCACTGGCCACTGCCTTATCCACCTGAGCCATTGCCTTGGACTGTACCAAAGCTGCCTGAGTTGGATTCATGGTTGAGGTACCGCTGGCTACAGCAGCTGCTACCTCCTGAGCCAAGCTTTCCTGCAGAGCTTGCATCTCAGCCCTGGCGCTCTTCAGGCTAGGATGCTCCTCGGTGTATTTCTGCTCCATCTTGACAATTTCTACTTCTTGGGCAGCAATCTTATTGCGCAGGGCAACTACTACATCACTATCAGCTACATTATAAGCAGAAAGATTGATATTCTGTTTTTCCAGCTCACTGTCAGCTGCAGCTAATTGGGCACCGGCGGCCTGTTGCTTTACCTGCATCTCTCCAATAGCCTTGTTGTAAAGAGCTGTACGCTCCAACACCGCCTTGGTC
Source organism: Anaerovibrio sp. (assembly GCF_024697385.1). GTDB lineage: Bacteria > Bacillota > Negativicutes > Selenomonadales > Selenomonadaceae > Anaerovibrio. Next base: position 1,479 of record NZ_JAILFV010000151.1, on the reverse strand, counting down.
TGTTCATCAGGAGCATATACCTTATGCTCCTTGCTGTATTTTTCCAGCTTGGCAGCTGCCTCATCAGATTCCTTTTTGGCAGTATCTATCCTTTCATTGAGGAACTTCACCATAAAGGACTGACTGCTCTGATTCTGCTCGGTCATCATTTTAAGAAAGTTTTCCACTACATTGGAGGAAATCATCTGGGCCTCCTCCGGAGATTTCCCCTTACCTGTAACATTAATAAGATTAGTGCCTTTGATATTTTCAATTACCAAATGACTTTTAGCAAATTTTTTAGTTGTCATCTTTTCCCGTTCTTCAGGAGTAATATCCTCCAATTGGTCCATAATAGGTTCCAATACAGCACGGGATTTCATCATTTCAATATAACTTGCAGTTGGTGAAGCAGCTCCACTACCAATACCCATCATAGCCATAGCCGCAGAGGCGCCGGAAATATCCAGTTTGCTGGCCTTATTGGTCTGGACAAGAGTGTTGGACTCAAAGGTTGGTGGAATAATAAATGAAATAATTATGGCAATCAGGGTGCAGGTGACCACGATGGTTCCTGTTATTTTTTTTCTTTCCCAAAGGATACCAAAGAGTCGTCCAAGGTCGATTTCTACTTCGTCGTCTATATTTTTTTCTTTCATTGCTGCGCTCCTTTTTTGATATGTGATGTGAATGTGCCTTATATGATAAATTTCTTTAAATATGATTTTATGAGGGAAAAACCTCATCCGCCAACAAACAAGGCACATATGGCACAATTATTTTACAATGCTTCTGTATACTGCATAAATATTGATATAAGGGGCGATATCTTCACTCCAGATAATCTTGCCGGAATCTGGTACATACACAATATCACCATCTTCGATGGCTATGTTCTGACTAAGGTCATGCTTCTTTACAAAAGCATCCAGATTAACTTCGCGGAAATACAGCTTATCGTCTATCTGCCTAAGGAGCTGCACATGCTTGGAGCGTCCTTTTTTGTCCACACCACCAGCACTGGAAATAGCGGCATATACATTCATGTTATCCACTGACATTTCCTTGATACCTGGGCTATTTACATTACCCATGACATATATTTTACGAGGGCCATAGCTTTTCAGATATACATTAAATTCAGGTAATTTGTAATATTTGCTTAATTTTGAATGAATCAATGTCTTGGCTTCGTCAAGGGTAAGACCTATCAGCTTGACATTACCAACATATGGAATACGGGCCATGCCATCAACACCTACTGAAATATCATTTACACCAAATCCATCGGTATAGCCGATTGCCATTAAATTAATGGTGTCATATTTAAACAGTCGGTATTCATCCAGGGTTCTTTCGGCTCTGATATGGGCTACCTTAAAAATGCTGTTGTCGGTAGACTCAATGACATTTGACTGGGGTACTGGCTCGCAGGAAGCTACGGTTGGGTTCACTGTGGCTAATGATACGCCCAGCATGCATGTTGCTAATATAGCTGAT
>NZ_JAILFV010000148.1 GCF_024697385.1 Anaerovibrio sp. | reverse complement strand
AGCATGCCATCACATAAAACATTAATATAGCATTTAAAGAATAGAGATAATTGTCTCGACAATGCTGCTGTACGCCCAATAGTGTTATATCTTAATGGTAATCCAGCCATAAAAGCCGCTCCAAGATTATCTACATCAGCCCGCAAAATACCAAGTCGCTTTATACCCGATGATTCAGAGGACCCGCCTGTCATTTCCACTAATTCCCGGAAATCCATAACTTTTCCATGTTTATCTTTGGTGACATAATCCCCCATCCAAAGTCTAGTCGCCATTAAGCTTCCAGTATACATGATATTTTTGGTGTATATTCTAGTTGCATTCAAGCAGCACTCTTCTACTTCATCCAAATTATATACCGATAAAAAGCTACTCTTAGCCATACCTGGCAATTCTACAGAAATCCTATCACAAGCAGGAGCGTCAAAGACAGCCAAGACATCTCCCTTCAAAAGACATTCACCTAAATCTCGCAATGATTTACAAAGGGGACATGCCTGTGCTCCATCTCCATAATCCACTAATGCTAACGATGAATTATGACATATACTACACTCCTTACTATGGTCTTGAGTTTTGTTAATCTCACTGTCAGCAGTAAATAAATCCTGCAAATCATGGATACTATAACGGCAATGCTTATCCTGACTAATCTTATCACGCACCGATTTATATACGACGCCTAAGCGATTAGTGTCATTTACCCGAAAATCATCACCAGAGCATTCGGCCCACCCTAAAGAGAGATATAGGCCACTCCCCCATTGCTTTAGGAACCATTTATTAATCTTCTCCTGTAAGTCCTTTAATAATTCTTTAACAGTATTGGTGTTTGGCAATAAAACATAAAAATTTCCCCCACCAGAATAAAGAAGATTCGCCCTAGTAAGATTTAGGTGTTCAAGCAATTCATCAATGATATTTTCCAAAAGAATATCCAAATAAAAAGAGCGCCCTCGCAAACTCTTTAGTGCACCTGCGGAAGGTATAGTATAAATAAACTTTTGAATACCCGATAAATCACCAGATGCCAACAAATATGTATTTTCTGCACGAAGCTGTTGAACTTTATCGGTAAAACAATAAGTTTTATAATCCTCTATCCCTTTATCGTTGAAATAATCATACAAACACGCTGCAATCGCAGCTGTCAATTTTTGATGATCATATAATGATATATCAGCCGCTTCATCAGTTGCCGTACTGGATGGTATGAAACTGGCAATAGCCTCTAAGATTTGGAGCATTTCATTTGGATTCATCAAATCAGGAGCACATCGTTTGAAATTACTCTCAAGCTCCTGTAACAATTTGGTATATTCAGCAGAAGTTGCCTTAATAGTCCCCTTTAACTCCGGGTAATATAATTTACCATTTTGGAGTAACGCAGTTAGCGGAAACACCGTATTTGTACCATTACCGGAAAAAGCATTAAAAACATTCTCCAGTGCTGTCTCAGGATTAAATGATGTACTATTGTCCTCATCATTTTTTCTTCTATCTGTACTTGCAGCGATATTATCTGCCTCATACACTATATACGATATGTCATCAGATGCAGCATTTAAATGTTTTAAGACATGGGCATGATGATATTCAACAGGACGCAAAAACAAAGGATTATCGGAAATGAATTGTTCCAAAAATTCTGCTCCCGCTTTCGAATGTGTACCTTTTCCTGGACAGGCCCTTATTACAATTTTCCCCAAGTCATGCAATAAAGATGCCATAATAAGGTTATATTTTTTTTGATCCATAATAAAGCTCCCATTAATATTTTAGATTCTATAAAAATTCCACTGGTTATCTTCTACAACGATTTAAGTTTTTCCTTTAATATTTTTAACGATTCCTTTAATATTTTTAACGATTCCTTTAATATTTTTAATGATCTCTTTATATTTCAATATCAAATAAATAAGATGCCTTTATAAATCTATAAATAGGCGCGACATTCGCACTAACCTATAGGTATACAAAAGTTGTTTTTAATAAATATAAATAATTTATACAATAAAAAAGTCCCGGATATAAATCCGGGATAAATTACATATGGAGGTGCCACCCAGATTCGAACTGGGGAATAAAGGTTTTGCAGACCTTGGCCTTACCACTTGGCGATGGCACCATGTATGGAGCGGAAAACGAGACTCGAACTCGCGACCCCCACCTTGGCAAGGTGATGCTCTACCAACTGAGCTATTTCCGCATTTTATGATATTAAATTAAAACAGAATCCGCTGTAAAAAAATGGAGGTGCCACCCAGATTCGAACTGGGGAATAAAGGTTTTGCAGACCTTGGCCTTACCACTTGGCGATGGCACCACATATGGAGCGGAAAACGAGACTCGAACTCGCGACCCCCACCTTGGCAAGGTGATGCTCTACCAACTGAGCTATTTCCGCATTTTCCAGATACACCTACCCACTTTACAAAAAAATAAAGTGGCGACCCGAAGGGGACTTGAACCCCTGACCTCCGCCGTGACAGGGCGGCATTCTAACCAACTAAACTACCGGGCCACGAATCGTCGCCTGTGACGACGATAACTATTATAAGGGATATACAGTATCTTTGTCAACAAAATTAATGCCTTCAGCCATTATTGGTGATTAATGCCGGAGACTTTACGCTGAAAGATTCCCTTAAGACTTTCACTATATGGTGCCCTGGCTATGCCATACTCAGTGATAATACCGCTTATCAGCTCATTATCAGTGATATCAAAGGCAGGATTGAAAACCCTGACGCCTTCAGGAGCCATACGCCGTGTATACCACATTTCAGTTATTTCCTCAGGTTTCCTTTCCTCAATCCTTATATCATTCCCTGTCGGTGTAGCCATATCAATGGTGGCTGTTGGAGCACATACATAAAAAGGTATATCATAGCGCTTTGCCAGAGCTGCTACCATGGATGTTCCAATTTTATTGGCCACATCCCCATTGGCGGCCACCCGGTCACATCCAACAAAGACTGCATTTATCCAGCCGTTGCGCATCACCATTCCAGCCATGTTATCACAAATCAGTGTAACATCAAAGCCTGATTCCTGCAGCTCAAAGGCTGTCAATCTGGCGCCCTGCAAAAGTGGTCGGGTTTCATCGGCATATATCTTAAAATGATAGCCCTTTTCCTTGCCTAAATACATAGGTGCTGTAGCCGTACCATATTTTACGGCCGCCAACTTGCCGGCATTGCAATGCGTCAAAAGGCCATCACCGTCTTTAATTAGCGTGAGACCATACTCTCCAATTGCCCGGCATACCCATATATCCTCATTCCGTATTTCCTGAGCTTCCCGCCGGAGTGCGTCCACTATCTTACCTATGCTTTGATTTCTGTGGGACAGCACTACCTGCTCCATTCTGTTTAACGCCCAGGACAGATTTACTGCAGTTGGTCTGGATGAATCCAGATAATCCTTGGCTTGACGAAACTTTCCCAGAAAGGCCGAAAACTCTTTCTCGTCCCTGGCAATCTTTTTTGCTTCAAGATAAATCCCGATCCCGGCAGCCACACCAATAGCTGGTGCCCCCCGTACCTTAAGCATATATATGGCATCCCATATATCCTTTAAATCCGTGAGCTCAAGAAGCTCTGTGCTATAAGGCAGCTTTGTCTGGTCGATAATGACCAGGGCACTTTTTTCATCATCCAAAGCTACAGTATCATAATCCATAATATTCATAGTAATATCATCCCTGTCCTGACTTTATTTCTTGGGCAACAGCTTGATTTCAGCCGGATATGCCCATTTCTTCAATTCCTCATTTGGTATACAGGCCGGTTCCTTTCCCGGCCCCAAAAGGGTCAAGGTCCTGTAGTATATTTCTGCCAGCTCCTCCACATATGCTGCCTTCAGCAGTGCTTCTTTTATATCCCTGTCCACTGCCACTGCGCCATGACTTTCCAGCAGTGCAACATCAGATATGGATAAAGGCTCTACCACTGACTCAGCCAGGGCCATTGTACCCGGCCTGCCATATTCAGCCACAGGAATATATCCCTGTTGACAGCCAAGATTCATGATTTCATATACAATGGCAGGTATTTTTTTCTTTAATATGGCAAAAGTAACGGCAAATTTTGAATGGGTATGAACCACTGCATTTACCTCAGGCCGTACCTCATAAATCTTCAAATGCATCATGGTTTCACTGGTAGGGCGTTGTCCCGTTTCAGCCTCCACTACCTCACCCATGGAATTCACCACTACAATATCATGATAGGTCATTTCATTTCTGTCAAGTCCGGTGGGGGTAATACAAATAAGACCACTGTCCATATCCCTGACGCTGAAGTTGCCCGACCTATGGCGGCACAGTCCCATTTTTTCAGCTTCCACAGCTACCCTCAACACTTTTTTCTTTATATCATCAAGCATGCTTTATCTCCCTGTTGCTCACAATAAAATCATTTCAAGGCACAAAAAAGCCTCCTCCTTCGACTGACCTTCTGTACCACTTGCCTTTTACTGTCCTATTTACCGTTTAACCACAAACAAAAGGGGCCTTTTCTCAAATGGAAAAATAGTAAATCACCCAACTCGAAGTCAGAGGCTTTATTAAACCTGTATTCATATTTTTTCTGCAGAAAAACAATACTCCACTCAGTATTTTACAAGGCAAAATATATTTCCGGATGTTATGATTTCTTTCCTGTTCACATGGGGAACAGGCGCATATTTAACCTCGTCGTTATGAATATTTGCCTTTTTATCATTTGGCTATCAATACCGAGCACGGTGCCTGCTCCAGCACATTACGGCTGACGCTGCCCATCAATATACCTTCCACAAGGCTCAGCCCCCGGCTTCCCATGATAATCAGGTCAACTCCGTTATCAGTAGCATAATCCACAATCTTCTCATAGGGAATACCTACATCCAGCACCGTTTCACATTTCATACCCTCCGGCAGCTTTTCCTTGATTTCGCCAAGAATTCGATTTCCTTCCTCGGTCAGGGAATCTATAATTTCCTGACAAAGATGAACAGATATGGCCGCCTGCTGTATATTGACCACAAAATAGAATATTACCTCAGAGCTCTCCAGCCCTGATAAATGTATAGCCTGAGTAATGGCCTTTTCAGATTCCTCAGAGCCATCCACCGGTACTAAAATCTTTTTCATAACTATCTCCCCCCTCAGTAAAAATCAGCCACGGACAAATTCCTTCCCTTGAGCTGTCCTACATAACCTGTCTCTCCGCTTTCCTCATGAACTAAAAGCCACTTGTTGACTGCATACAGCATAGAGGCCTCACCTTTTCCCACAGGCCTGTTGCGCAATGGTTCATTGGTCCCCCTTGGCAATATAACTCCACTGCGAAATTCATTTCCCTTTATCCCGCATGGTGCATAATGCAGCGTAGTAGCATATATTTCCACCACTGTTCCCCTCGGCACCAGGAATGCCTCGACCTTTGATGTATCATAGGAATTATCTGAATAATCAATATCCCACCTATGACCAACCATAAGTATCATGTCCGTACCGGCTATATTTATTTCAGAATCACGGTGGTATTCCAATCCATTAAGCTTGCTGTTATATCCATGACAGCAACCAAATTCGATGGGCATATCACCATATACTGTATCTGAAAAGTCCCTAAACAGGCTTAAGCCCTCAAACGCAGGGATAACAGCTTCATAGAGCACCTGCCCCTCAGGTGCCACCGGCAGCTTTGTTACCTGATTTAAAAAATCGGACACATCCATTTCCAGGACTCGTCCATAGGTTGTAAAGGCCGTATCATATACATCCTTCATCACATAAACCTCCGCATCCTCATCTGCCTACCTTATTCGTCGCAATATGTTTTAAATCCTGCTGATATGCTCAAAGTTTTATATGGCAGCATGTTCATCCGCTCTGCAAAAAGATTATGTTGCCAGAAAATAACATGGGCCTTATACTAAAAAGCAGGTTGTATCATAAAAACGAATTTACTCAATGACATCTTGCATTAGAGTTAAATTTAAGTCTGATCTGGCATCAGGCTTAAATGCAGAAAAGAAAGGGGTTTACCATTAAAATGAAATCTGTATTGACTATTGCCGGCTCTGATTCCAGCGGTGGCGCCGGAATACAGGCTGATATAAAAACCATTACCGTTCACAAGCTGTACGCCTCCAGTGTAATAACAGCCCTGACGGCTCAGAACACCACCGGTGTACAGGCCATCCACAATGCGCCACCTGAATTTGTCGGCCAGCAGCTGGACGCCGTTTTCCAGGATATACGCCCTGATGCTGTAAAGATAGGCATGGTTTCCAGTCCGAAAATCATACAGATAATATCTGAAAAGCTTCGCCAATATGAAGCCATGAATATCGTAGTAGACCCGGTCATGGTGTCCACCAGTGGTCACAAGCTACTGGAGGATGATGCCAAAGAAAATCTATGTAAGCTTCTATTGCCTATAGCCAGCGTTATTACTCCGAATATTCCTGAAGCTCAGATACTGGCTGATATGGAAATAAAGAATCTGGAGGATATGGAAGAAGCTGCAAAGATTATTGGCAGTAAACTTTACGGTGGCGTTCTGGTAAAAGGCGGTCATTTGAAGGAAACCGCTACAGACTTACTCTATTACAACGAAGAATTCAACTGGTACCGCCAGGAGCATATAGATAACCCTAATACCCACGGAACAGGCTGCACCCTGTCATCT
>NZ_JAILFV010000063.1 GCF_024697385.1 Anaerovibrio sp. | reverse complement strand
ATCCATGAAGCATGGCGTAATAAAAGGAAAACATCACATGCTGCCGAAAGTCAGGAGATATATAAGCAATATGGATTTTGTCCTTAGTTTTACATCTTGCCGGTACGACCAATTCACCGGCAGGTCCCAACTCACTTTTTATATCCTCAAGGGCCTCCTTGACTTCATGGCAATCCTCACTTCTGCATAGCCTGGATAAAAGAGCGGACCCCTTTAAACCGACCTTGCAATAAACATCCGCCACAAGCTCCGCCGCCCTTTTATATCCCACTGCAGCTTCATCAATCAACCCCAGCTTATGACTTCTGGAGGCATAATTTACCCATAATCTTCGCTGGAACTCCTCAGTCCCTTTGCTTTTCTCCTGGGATAATAACTCAAGAGACTCCTGACTCTCCTTCCATGCCCCCACATAATCCAGCCTTGCCTGTAAAATATCACTCAACAGTGACATGGCTTCCACTGTATACTGCCTGTTTGTGTCATGGGAAATTGCCAAACGACACCAGGCCTCTGCCCGTTTATAATCCTCTTGCTTGTAGCAATCAAAGCTTTGATTTAATACTTGCTCTACTGAAGGAGTATTCACAGGCTGCAGCTGTGCTATGTATTTGTTCCATATATCTGTATAGGCAGCCTCCAGCTCCTTCATATACAATTTTTTATCCATTAAAGGAGATTGCTCCATCATATGACGCAGGCCAATATGTAAATTATTGATTATTTCCTTATTATCGGCCAAAGCTACAGCCAACTCGAAATATCCCTGTTTATCCTGCACAACAAATTCCGACAGGCCTATATTATGCAGCAAACTACTGCCAAAACGCTCTCCATGACTGTTGCCTTCCAATGTGATAACCGGCACCCCCATATAAAGGGCATCGCAGGTAGTACCCCCACCTGGGTATGGGAAGGTATCCAGGGCAATATCCATATCCAGGTATTCCTTCAAATAATCTTTACTGAAGCCACGAAGCTCAATACGGTTTTTCCATTCTTCGGAAGCCATATCTATCCCCAGCTTTTTCAATCGGTCAACAAACAGCTCATGACCGTATTCATCATCAAAAATACTTCCTTTTAGAAGTAAATGAGATTCAGGTACTGCCAATAATATGTTTACCCAAAGCTCCAGCACCTCGTCATTGACCTTGCGCAGATTGTTAAAGCTGCCAAAGGTAATATACCCAATTTTAATGCACGGTGTATTTCCTGTGGGCAGTGCCTTATACAACGGAGTGTAACAAAAATGTGAATGCTCCAGTCTGATAATTTTTTCTGAAAAATACTCCTGCTCCGAAGCCAAATATTTATCCGATAAAAAATAATCCACAGCCCTAAGACCAGTCGTAGCAAAATAGCCTATACCACTTACCTGAACAGGAGCCGGCTTATAGGCCAGTATAGGTAATGGATTGTTTGAAGTATGTCCTGCCAGATCAACCAGTATATCAATGTTATCCTGATATATTATTTCAGCTGCTTTTTCCGGACTCATTCCGCTGATGTTACGCCAGTTATCTGTCATGGTTCTTAATTCTTCGCTGTACTTGTCCTCATTGGGATTATTGTGATAACAATATACCTCAAACCTTTCCTTGTCATAATTTGACAGCATGGTCCAGGAAAACCGAAGAACAACATGATTGCGCAAATCCGGGGAAATATATCCTATGCGAATCCGCCCAACAGGCTTTTTCAGTATAGCCTCCAGCTGGTATTTTTCCCCGTGCTCATACTGGGAAATATCCTTAAACAAAGCATTATATCCTATATGCTCCTTGTAGTAATACTCCGGAGAGCTATAAACAAAATGAAGATTAAAAAGATAATTGCTGTACTCCAACGCCTGTAGCGGGAGGGTATCTGCTGCATCCACTGAGTTGCGATAAAACTCCAGGGCCTGGTTATGATTGCCATAATTACTCAACAGCTTACCCAAAAGATTGCAAATTTTCTCCAAGACAACTGTCGAAGTTTCTTTTATATGCTCCTGGGAAAACCGAAAGGCCTCCCATCCATTGGCAAGGGCATCCCTATTTTTACCTTTTTTCATCAACAGTCGTGCAATAAGAAAACTTCTATATGCTGTCTGGGGAAGTGCCTTCAATTTATCCATAATCTCATCGGTATTTTTAATTAAAGTGCTCTCAATAGCTATAACCATACGCATTTCAAGGGCACTTCCCAAAAGCTCGTGCCAGCCATTTTTTTCAGCCTGCTGTACCAGGGTAGCAGACATTCCATCTGCTCCCTGATAATCCCTCCTGTCCATACAGTCATATATTTTTTGCATTAAAGCCTGTCCCTGACTAATCTTCATACCCATAAATCCTATAATAATTTTATTTTTTTTCCAAACCTAATCTAACACGATATTCCTGCAACCGTCTCACTGCCTTATTTTCCTTGGAATAATCATTAAATCTATCAAGATAATTTGGGGAAACCAATATTTCCATATAACCATCCTGAGGACGCTCATTCATACCATTTATTCCCAGAATTCCCAATTGTACTAATTCCCTATATCGATTGCCCAGCTTCACTACAGCACTGTCATATCGATGTGTTGCTATATATGTATATCCTTCTTCATAGCTATTAACATTTTTCCCATAATAAGACATAACCCCTTGGCTCACATATCCCTTCATAGCCTTTGCCATAAATTCCCCGTCTTTTTTCCGGTCATAAATGGAATTTAACAATTCAATAAGCTCAACATCATCTGTATCCTGTAATATTTTGCACAGTCCCCTGAGGGATTCTATCCGATATTTATGCTCCTGCAATGCTTTAAAATAATTATCAGCTGCTTTTTCATAGTTACCTTTTAGAGAATAAATATTTCCCAGGCGTTCATAAGCATAAAACAACATTCCCCGGGCTGTATCGGATACACCTATCCCCTTAGACATTTTTTCCTCCTGCACTTTACGAAGTTCCAGCCCCTTTAGCACAGCCTGTTCTGCCCCTATATAATCTGTCTGTTCTTCCAACACCATTCCACGCAAAAATGGGAAAAATGGTTCTTGAGGATAATCCTTTTCAGCCTTATCTATGGTTTCAAGTACTTCCTCCACTGGCTTATGGGCGTTATGCATGGCTAAAATAAGTGTTTCGTAAAAATTGCCCTCAAGGCCAATCTGTTGATACCCATTATCAATACATTTTTTTGCATAATACACCGTTTTTTCATAATCTTCCAGATTATTATAAGCATCCATAAGATACGGATATAATCGTCTGCGTTCTTTTTCTGTAGTAGCTTTTTCCATCTCGCTTATTAAAATTGGAAGATTTCGTTCAGCCTTTGAACGGGCAATACTGCCGGAATAGCCAGTATGCAGAAACTCCAGTTTATCGGCAAACACCATTTTTTTATTTCCCTGGCTGTTGACCACCTGTTCATGGATAGCGCCTACATAGCGTATATAAGGACTATT
>NZ_JAILFV010000004.1 GCF_024697385.1 Anaerovibrio sp. | reverse complement strand
AGTGCAGACAAAGTGCAGACAAATGGCACTTTTAGGGGTAAAACAAAAAGGCCTCCGATTTCTCGGAGGCCTTGATTTTACTGTGGTGCCGAAGGCCGGACTCGAACCGGCACGTATTTGCATACGGCAGATTTTGAGTCTGCTGCGTCTGCCAATTCCGCCACTTCGGCACTTTTGAGTCATGCAACAACATCACACAACAGTGCTATGTTAACACACTATATCAATATTGTCAACTATTTTAGAACATAACTACCGATTATATTTTTCCACCAGACCTGCCAGCCAATGGGCTTTTTCTGATGTTAAGGCTCCTGGAAGCATTCTCCAGCTCCAATTGCCTCCTGAGGTTCCTGGCAGATTCATACGGTTATTGCCGTCCAAGGCCAAAATATCCCACACTGGGACAATGGCTGTACGGGCTTTTGAGGCATAGGCATGTTCCACCAAGGCCTGGCAGAGTGTTTGGCTGTCCGCCCCTTCCTTACCCAAAAGCTTTGCCACTGCAGCTCTGGTTTCGGTATCAGCATCATCCTCCAGCCAGCCCACCACAGTATTATTATCATGGGTACCGGTATAAACAAGGCTGTTTTCCGGTTCCACAAAATTTATTCTGTGGAAGGCATTAAAATGGAGCTCAAACTGCAACACCTTCATTCCCGGATAACCGCATCTTTCACGAAGTATCTCAACCTCATCGGTGATGATGCCCAGATCCTCTGCCACTATTGGCACCTCACCCAAGGCATCCTTTAATTTCCCGAAGAAATCCATCCCCGGCCCCTTGACCCATTCACCATCAATAGCGGTTTCTGCATCGCCGTCTATCTCCCAATAAGCCTCAAAGCCACGGAAGTGATCAATGCGAACCATGTTCACCTGTTCAAGCATACGGCCCAAACGACTTATCCACCAACGGTAGCCGTCCTTGGCCATTTCATCCCAGTCATATTGCGGATTACCCCACAGCTGGCCGGTCTTGCTGAAGTAATCAGGTGGTACGCCTGCCACCTTCAATGGTCTGCCATCCTCACCCAGCTTAAAGAGTTTTTGGTTGGCCCACACATCGGCACTGTTTTGGGATACAAATATCGGCATATCCCCCAAAATTTTTACGCCTTTTCCGTTGGCATAAATCTTAAGCTCCTGCCACTGAGTGGAGAACAAATATTGGTAGAAGCATTCCCTGCCAATCTCCTGAGCCAGTTCATTTCTGGCCTTCTCCAAAGCCTCAGGCCTACGCTTTTTTAGGTCTTCCGGCCACTCTATCCAACCAGCCTCAAGCTGTTGTTTTGAAATGGCTTTAAATAAAGCGTAATCATTGAGCCAATAGGCCTCCTGGCTGCAAAAGCCTTCAAATACGGCCATATCATCAGCATTACCCTTGGTAAAGAAATTATCCGCCGCTTTGGCCAGAAGCTCACCCTTAACTTGACGGGTAAATTCATAATCTGTCTTATTCGTGGCTTCCTTTTCAGGTACCTGGATATCCTCCTCAGTGAGCAACCCCATATCCACCAGCTTTTCCATGGATATAAGCATGGTATTGCCGGCAAAGGCTGATGGGGATGCATACGGAGAATTGCAGTCATCCACCGGAGTCAACGGCAGAATCTGCCATATTTTCTGATTGGCCTCTGCCAAAAAGTCCACGAATTCATAAGCCGAGGCACCAAAATCTCCCACGCCATATTTTGAAGGGAAGCTGGTTGGGTGCATCAGCACACCGCATTCCCTTATATGCTTTGGCTCATCCTTCACGCATCTATATATCTTGACACTGCAAGGCTTCATGGAAACATGGAGAACTTCCCGAATAACCTTGAGCTCTCTGCCATCGCCAAAGACATTTATAAAGCTGCCTGCCCACAGATCACGAACATCCACATAAACGGTGCGCTGTTCCTTGCCACGATTCATCAGGATAATGAATACATCATTTTCCGCAGGCTCCCCAAATACATCCTTGCCATCGTCAATAACCCTTGCATAACCAAATATATCCCCATCGGAATATATTGGTAGGAATTTTCCTGTCTGCAGGGCCACATTTTCATTTCTGAGGTGAATGAGCTTTTTGTACCACTGGCGCAGGTCTTCATCACCGTCATCCCAATCGTATGGAAGACGACAGAAAGGATCCTTATAGCCCTCCATACCAATCTCATCACCATAGTATATACATGGTACCCCTGGGAAAGTCATCTGCCATGCCGCAGCTATTTTCAGTCGGCTCTTGCCCAGCTTTAGTTTTTCATCATCCAGCTTATACTTTGCTTGAATTCTCTCTGGAACTCCCTCACAGGAAGGTGCTTCACCCAATATGGTCAGTATACGCTCCCGATCATGACTTCCCAAAAGATTCATCATGGCATAAAAGTTCTGAACTGGATAATTTTCCTTAAGACTCATTATCCTTCGACAAACTTGATAGCCGTCCACATACCCCAAAAGGAAGTCCATCACTATTTTGCGGAAAGGGTAATTCATGGCAGAATCAATCTCATAACCACAAAGATAATGTCGGTTCACACCATAAGCAACCTTGTTGGAGGCATCCTCCCACACCTCACCGATAAGAACCGAATCCGGGTCAGTTTTTTTCAGCTCCTTGTAAAAGGCCTGAGAGAATTTTTCCGGCAGCTCATCAATAACATCCAGACGCCAACCGCTGATACCCTGTTTATTCCAATAATGAAGTACACTATCCTCT
>NZ_JAILFV010000207.1 GCF_024697385.1 Anaerovibrio sp. | reverse complement strand
TGGAGCTCGGATACAGCGTCATATGCCCAGTGATCAGCTGGAACATCAGCGAAAGGATTGGCAGCTGCAAAAGTAGTGGATGCAGCGCCTACTACCAGAGCGGTAGTCAATGCGGATACGAGAGTCTTTTTCATAATAAGAACTCCTCCTTTAAAAAAATTTTTTTGTTATCGAGGTGTTCTCAGGCTCTCCTCCGTGAGTATCCATGTTCCCTCAAATCAGATGCCTAATTTTCCTCGATACATTGGTATCATAACACAGCAAAATTATTAATGCAAGTACCTGCAAGACACTTTTTTATTATTTGGGCAAATTTAATCTTATTTTAATTATTTTAAAAAATATTGTTTTGTAAGAATTTTTACTACATGATATTCCTGCAGATTACTACAGTATCAACAGGTCACGGGTATTACCTTTACAATTTGATAGGCTGTTAGTCCTCAATTTCCAGGGACAGGTCAACCCGCTCCCCATTTTTTTCTTTTTCCACTACCCGCTTTTCAAAATCAAAGCATTCATTGGCTATATCCTTGCTCAGCCACAACAGGCAAATAAGGTTCGGTATTGCCATAAGGCCGTTGGCAGTATCCGAGAAATCCCATACCAAATCAAGGGTCTGAGTGGCGCCAATGTACGTAATAAAGGCATAAATTGTCCTGTACATAACAGTAACATCATGATTTTTTACCAGATATTCAAGGGCCTTTTCACCATAGTACTCCCAGCCGAGAATCGTTGAAAAGGCAAACAACGCCAATGCACAGGAAACTATCACCCTGGCATGCTCACCAAAAACCGTGGAAAAGGCCAGAATAGTCATCTGGGCACCTGATACCGCCTTGCCGGTGGCAGGATCAATGGTTCCAAGCATACCGGAAGAAGCGACTACCAGACCGGTCAACACACAAATAATCATGGTATCAAAAAATGTGCCTGTCATATTTACATAGCCCTGACGCGAAGCATGGTCTGTCTTGGCCGCTGCGGCAGCAATCGGCGCAGAACCTAAGCCGGCCTCATTGGAGAATACACCACGGGCAACACCCCAGCGCATGGCGGTGAGCATCGATGCCACAATGGACCCCCCCACACCACCGGCTACTGCATCAGGGGCAAAGGCCATACGGAAAATCTCTGCTATACCCGCCGGCAGGTTAGCTGCATTAGCTGCAATGGCAATGACAGCAACCACCACATAGAATCCAGCCATCACCGGAACCACAAAGCTTGATACCACACCTATGGAATGAATCCCCTTAAAGAGCACAACCAGGGAAAGAATTACCAATATGGCACCGATAAGGGCAGGCTCCACACCAAAGCTGGAGCTGAAGGCTGCAGCAATGGAATTGGCCTGGGTCATATTCCCAATACCAAAGGAGGCACAAACTGCAAACAGGGCAAACAGTGCTGCCAAAATCTTTCCGATAGGCCCTCCGATACCATTTTTCATGGCATACATAGGGCCACCGGCCATTTCTCCCAGGGCATTGCTTTCACGGTATTTTACAGCCAGTACAGACTCACCATACTTAGTGGACAGACCAAAAGCCGCTGATATCCACATCCACACCAGGGCCCCCGGGCCACCTAAAACCATTGCCGTGGCCACGCCCACTATATTACCGGTACCAACAGTGGCGGAAAGGGCAATCATCAGGGACTGAAAAGGTGTAACATCACCGGCGGACGTATCTTTTTTTGCCACAATCATTTTGACGGCGTAGGGCAGATTCAACCAAGGCTTGAACTTCAGCCGGACAGTCAGGAATATTCCCGTACCAACCAGCAAAGCCAGCATAACCGGCCCCCACACAAAGTCATTTACCTGTTTTATCACAAGTGCATAATCCATAATAATTCCTCCTTGTTATCCAGCAGATATCTATAATATCAACAGACACTTCCTAAAAGGAGCCCCTGTAATCTTTAATAGGGCATAAAAAAATCCGCACCACCCTAAACAAAGGGCTGCGGAACATCTTTGTCCACAAATATTAATTTCAAAAAAGGAAAAAACTTTTCCATCCTGTTCAGTATGTTTTCTGACAAAATACATACTTCCAATATCTACTCCTTTAGTATATGCCCTGTCTTTAAGTTTGTAAAGTCTTATTTGATGCAACGGTTCATAAACATAAAAAATAAGGTGCATTTCGGTTGCACCTTATCTTTGTACGGTAAATCAAGGATAACACTTTATACTCTATTCCAGCAGTTCTCCTTCCTTGGTAAGATATAAATGTGTATTTTTCCAATGTATGGCATAATCCAACACCTTTTCCATTATGGGGTTATTCCCCACCCTGGTCCTGGAATAACCCACCCTCAGTGAAGGCACATCACTTTGTCCGGTAAGCTCCCTGGTATCATATTTATATACCTTGGTTGCCATATACTGATATGATTGATCAGCCCTGTTGAAATTGGTCCTATACATAAACATGGTATTATATCTGGCCTTGACAATATAAATATCAGCCGAAAGCTCATTTCCTCCATCGTAGCTGATGGAATTCACATCGACATAATATCCTGTATAGCCATCACTATCAACAAATCGTCTGTCCACTCTATGGGCAGCATGGCATGTCCCCAAAACGGCTACCAGCAGCAATGCCGTAAACAACAATATCCAACTCTTATTCTTCATCATTATTTTTGTCCTTTATCCGGCTCGGCATCTTGAGGAATTTCTACAAGCTCCTCATCTGCCAGCCAATCAATATTTTCGGTAATCATGATGCCCTTGGCTGTATTCATGCGCTTGTCGGCAATCTGAATCAGTTCGGCCGGTTTTCTGGCATCGATAGGAAAAGCAGAACAGCCTACACTGATACCTGCAGATATTGCAGCACCATTATAATCAAAAGGAACTGCAGCCCCGGCCTTGATATCCTCCAGCCTTTTCGAAACGCCATCCAGGGATTCATGATCGATAATGGCCACAAAAGAATCGGCCTCCAGGCGGAACAGGGAATCACCCTTTTTCAGGCAGGCAGCCATTCTTGTGGCGGTTGCCTTGAGAAAGGCATCGCCTGCATCCCGGCCACGGGACCTGTTTATCCCCTTCATATCATCAATATCTATGAACGCAACCACAAAATGTCCCTTGAGCTGACGGCACATCCTTTCCAGCTCCAGCTTCAGGGCTTTTTTATTGCCAATGCCTGTAATGCTGTCCCGCATGAGCAGGTGTTTTGTTTCATTTCTTTGCTGGCGTACTGTCAATCCCCAGAGAGTCAGTCCCCCCAGCAACAATCCGGCTATCAGGCTGATAATGATGCTCACAGAATGGCTTTTTTGTGTCCAGCTGTCCGGAACATTCAATTTTACCTGCCAATATCCGCCGGGAACCTTGGCTGAAGCCGAAACTGCATCTTCAGCCATCGCCCCCTCTGATGTGGCCATCAGCCCATCATTTTCCAGGGCAGGATTATTTCCATAGATACGAAACCTGTTTCCTGAGTCCCTGATGGCCTGCAATGAATCTCCCTCCAAGGCATCAGGCAGCTTAAACAGCACTGCAACATTCCCCAGGTAATCAAACTTCTGGGTCTTGCTGTTATAGGCAAGAACCGGTGACATGGAGATAATTCCCAATGTACCACCAGGAGCCTCTACAGGTGACATCACCACGGAAACTCCATCTCCGGTCATAACAGTCCCCTGCATATTCATGAAAGCAGTGGTCAGCCCACCGCCGGTATTAAAAGTAAAACCGGCAGGCCAGGATACGGCAGGACGCCCCAAAGGCGAATACTGCACCCCCATTATCCTGGAGTCACTGGCTATCAGCTTTTTTGCCTCAGGCACAAACCAATCATCCTTTATTCTTTGAGTGCGGGCTGCATCTGCCAGACGGTCAGTCTCAGCTACAAGTCCACGCCCCAGTTTTCCCAGGTCGTCACTGCACCGGGCAGCCATATCCTGGGTTTCCGTTGTACTGTCCTGGGTCACATACTGACTTATCCCCCTGAAGGAGAGCCAAAAAATCGCAGTTACTGCACAAAATACCCCAATTGCAGCCAACCATTTACCTATAGCTGAGTCCTTGACGTTTTTTTGCATCAAACCACCTCCCAAAACCTTTACCCTTCAGGATTTGACACCCCTAGGGACCATGCTATAATTTAATAGTGGGTGTTAATCGCGTTCTACTATTCCGCGTACCATACGCTCAAATTTCACCCTAGGCATCATGACAAAATGAGAACATCCCATACATTTTATACCAATGTCCATGCCAGTTCTGGTTATTTCCCACTCATTGCTGCCACATGGATGTTTTTTTTTCATACGGACTATATCGCCCACTGCAAAAGCTATTTTTTCCATTATATCACCCACATCAATTTTACTGTAATAGCTATTAAAAGTACAGATTTACCTTGAAAAAATCCCTTTCAAGGAATACTCCGGACCTTTGGTGGATATTTGCCACAGGCCCCGGGTATACAGCAATACATTCAAAAAAGGAGCTGATTTGATGAAGGTATCCGCTGTTCAGCTTCCCATAATAACCGGGAACAAAATATATAATACAAACTCAATGGAACACATGCTCAACGATATTGCCACCTTGCGCACTGATGTGGTGGTACTGCCCGAGCTGTGGAATACCGGGTTTTATCCAAAGCCAATCAGTCATTTTGCCGATCTCGATGGCGAGCATACCATCAAGTCCATATCCCAGCTTGCCGCAAAATACATGCTGAACATAATAGCCGGCTCCGTTCCCACCAACCGTGGCGGAAAAATATACAATACCAGCTATATTTTCAACCGGTCCGGCAATTTGATTGCCACCTATGACAAGGTACACCTTTTCTCCCCCAGTGGTGAGGACCGTGACTTCACCCCGGGAGACCGTATGGTAACCTTCACCTTGGACGGCATAAAATGTGGCATAGCCACCTGTTATGATATCCGCTTTCCGGAATACATACGCAGCCTGGCCTTGGCAGATATAAGTGTTCTTTTCGTTCCTGCCGCCTGGCCTTCTGAACGGTTGATGCACTGGGATACCCTTCTCAGGGCCAGGGCCATAGAAAACCAGATATTTGTGGTAGGTGTCAACGGCATATCAGACCCTGATGGTGAGGATTTTCACCTGGGCGGACATTCCACCATAATCGATCCCTGGGGAGAAATATTGGCCCAGGGCTCCTGCAGCAAACTGGAAGGGGAAGTAATCCATGCCAATCTGAGAATTGCCATACAGGATAAAATCAAGGAAAGCATTGATGTTTTTAATGACCGGCGACCGGAAGTATATTAAACATTCCAATATGGCTATATAAATGTGAAGACCGTGGCAGCAATTAATTAAAATTGCCTCCACGGTCTTTGGTATTTATGCAGGTATGATATTATTCTTCCAAATGCATGCTCTTGACCTTGGCAGCCACAGCTACCCCAAGAGCTTTATGTTGTTCTGCAGTAAAGTGGATTCCATCCGGCATGCCAGGAACCTTGATGTAATCCCAGGCATCCAGAAATTCAACGCCATTGCGCTCAGCCATTTCCTTGAACAAAGGTCCCAGCTCACGGGAAGCTGCGTTCTTTGGTGCAAAGGAATTTTTGGTTGCCATTACAGGTACAGGTGCTATGACCAGAACCTTCGGTACACCATAACCGTACCATTCCTTTTCCGGATCACAGCTCTGCTTTACCATTTTGACAAGTCTCTCCACATTTGCAGTTACCTCTTCAGGAGTCTTATGGAACCTCACCTTGATATCATTTGTACCAAGCATGATTACCACCAGATCAAGAGGAATATGGCTCTTCAAAAGCGGCATGAATGTTGGTCTGCCATTGAAATTCAGCTCATACTGAATAGCTTCATTGAGCCCATTGTCATAATTGTCCTCACCAGCAGTACGACTGGAAAGGCCTTCCTCAATAATCGTGTACTTATTTCCAAGCTCCTTCTGTAATACACCAGGCCAACGTACATTACTTGGCCAGCGCTTTACTCCAGGGCGCTGGGTAAATCCCCAAGTATTGGAATCACCGTATACCATGATGCGAATATTCTCTCCAGGTCCTCCCATGGAAGCCGAACAAGTAGCAGCTATGCCCAAAACCAGCATACATACTGCCATGATGATAGATACCTTCCTAGACATATTAACCCCCCAATTGAGCAGCTCATTTATTTGTTTAATATTTTAATGGCCACATCAAGCTCAGGAATAAACTTGTGATTGGTATGGTCATAGGTCCTTACTTCCATTCTGTCCTTATACAGGTAATATGATTTGGTCCAGATTGCCGGATATTTATTGTATCCATCACGGCTCTTGCTGTACATATAGCCTGTTCCCAAAGTGGCCGGATTGTGAATATTTGGTACTCCGTGCTCACTGTAGGTGTAAAGGTTTGGATCTATACAGCTTTCATTGTATGCACCCAGATGGAGATGTCCGGAAACCCAGGCCATGATCTGAGAATTATCAGCTACGATTCCCCTTACCAAATCCTTTGGCTGTGCCATAAAGCCCGGATGGTTCGGCCAGGCTTTACCATTGCTGTCCCAGGTTCCCTCCAGGGAGCCATGGAAGAACACGATGGTAGGCTTGTCCTTGTTGTCATTCAGGTCTACCTCCAACCAGGCCAGCTGGTCAGGTGACATGCAGGTCAGATAAGTGGTATGCAGGTCATCCGGAGAAAGGTATACCAGATGATACTGTCCCAAATCCTTGGAAAAATACAGGGCGTTCATCTTGAAATGCTTTCTGAAGCGTTCCAGCTTCATTGCTCTTTCATCAGGGCCACACTGGAAATGACCGCCGCGATTTGTATAATCTGAATACATATAGTCATGATTTCCTGTCAGTACATAACGCGGTGCCTTGATGTGGTCCAGTACATTGGATGCCGCATTCAGCTCAGCCTGATTGCCGATGTCAAAAACCACATCGCCGGTAACAACCACCTGGTCCACATCAGACCAGGTATTTATCTCCTCAATGGCTGCAATCTTCTCAGGGTCACGCTCACTTGGGCAATGAACATCTGTCAGTACCACAAATCTGTGATATTCTTCACCGGCAGCTGCCCCTACCTTCTTTGGATGAAAGAGGTTGCTGAACATCATGCCGGATACAGCACCAGCAGACAGTCCCAAAAATTTTCTTCGGCTGATTGCCTGCTGCCATATTTTTTTATCCATAAGGCTATGCCTCCTATAAACTCAATATTGATTCGACTTAGAAGCTCCAGATAAAGTGAATTCTGGAGTACATAGGTGCTGAGCTACCCTTATACCAAGTACCATAGCTATCAGCATGATAAGAATTAGTCGCCTTACGCCCGATGGACTGATATGCAGCCACACGAAGGTTGCGGCGCAGAATATAATCGCCCCAAAGTACAAAGCCGTCAATACCAATTGAATCCTTCAGGCCCATGCTGATATCATTTACACCGTTAAGGGCAGATGCATAAAGGTTGCCCGGTTCAATTTTCATGTAGTCAAGGCCAAGGGTCCAGGTTCCTGGAACAGCCCTGTCAGAGCCCTTATAACGCAGGCGGAAGAACCGGCCTACTGCACCATTGGCAATATTCTTGGTAAAGTCAGCGGCCAGTCGCCAATCCCTGTAGCTGGTACTGAAACCAATGCCCCGCATCTTATAGTTTGCATCTCCGGCCTCCTTATCCTGCAGCTCATTCAGGAAGAAGCCATATACCGTAGTTACAGGACTAAGCTTATGCTTGGCCAGGATCATAAAGTTCTTTTCCAGGGCTTTGGTCTTGGTGGTACTGAAATTATTCATGTGATTCCAATATTTATCGTAGGTATCAACTCCACCCCAGTTACCATACCACAGCTCCAAATTTTCCTGGTTGCCAAAGGCCAACCGCACACCATCATAAAAACCGGAAGATCCCGCACCTGACCAATACTGGGTAGCCAGAATACCTGGTGCCATACGCCCTACCTGAATCGAATTATTTCCCAGGAAATTATTCTTCTTTAAATACAATCCCATAATCCAAATATTGTCCGAAGCCTGATAATCATCATAACGCTGATCACCGGCAGAGAAATTAGGCATGTTGTAGGTATCCCTGGTGGTAGTTCCCATATTGTTATCGGACATAAAGCCCAGCTTTCCACCTACCATCCAGTCCTTGTCAAAGCTGTAATGACCCAACAGCTGGACTGACTCTGTAATGGTGGTATGCTTTCCAATATGCTGATTGATAGCCTTTACACGCACATCACCGGACAGCTTCAGCTTGCGCATTACATTTGATTTGTCCTTCTTTTCCTCTATTTCCTTGTTTTCTTTCTTGGCATCAGCCACCTGAGACCTCAGGGCTTCCACCCTGGCCTTCAGCTGCTGAAACTTAATATCATTTACATCCTGAGACTCCGCAGCAAATGCCGTGCCAGCGAATCCAAGACTCAATGAAACCAGCATCGCTGCTGCTAAATATTTTTTCATTTAATTCACTCCACTTTCATAAATTTACTGCTTATCAGAACTTGGTTGATATTGACAAAGATGAATAATCTGGTGCCTTGTTACCGGTATCAGTATATTTTGTTCCAATAGCCTGACGGCCCTCGATAAGAATATTCTTGCCAGGAACCCACTGGAAGCCGAATACAAAGCCCTTGGCATTATCCTCTACCAGAGTCATATCGCTGGACAATCTATTGCCTGCCAGTATGGAGAAATACTCAGTCCCCTTCTTGTTGTCACGGGTATATGGTGCCCCAATACGGCGATAATCCAGATTAAGGCCAAAGGTACCATGCTTGGTGATATCAGCCTGCTTATATCTGAGGCTGAGATATACCGCATCCTGATGGGCATTGAAGCAACGGTTGTTCATATAATCTCCCAGCAGGGTGAGATTGCTGTTAAAGTCGTGCTTAAAGCCTATACCCCATATATCATGCTTTGCGCCATCCCAGTTGCCATTGATTACAGAAGTGGTGCCTGTAAGCTCTGAACCCATCAGCGAGGAGTTCTTATTGGCTGTACGGTACTGATGGAGCCAGGAAGCATATATAGTGGACTGGTCATCGATCTGCTTTTTGCCGGTAATGAACAATGCATCACCTATGCCCTTACTGAAGTAGTAAGGAGCTGCATTGGCACCACTGGCATAAGTAGCTGAAGTACCACCAGTTACATACTTCGGATAATCCTGGGCAGGTGAGAAGTTGGCATAACCAACTGTCAAATTATCCTTGCCACCACGGAAATCGAAGCTGGCCTTTACACCATCAATACCACCGCTGGCATCGGCATCGGACCAGAATCCTGTAGCACCAAAGGTATGCCCAAATCGTCCTATGGTCAGTGTAGAACCACATACTCGATACATATCAATGTAAGCATCAGAAATCCAATTGTTATCCGCAGCGGAAAAATCAGGATAGGTTTTGTTGCTGTCATATACATTGGCATTGTTCCACCTAAACAGGCTCTTGGCATACTGGGTGGAAAGTCCGTATTCATTGTTATTCATCACGGCCCAGCGACCTACAAAGCGCATGGTATCACCTACCGGATGATCAATTGACAGACGGAAACGCTGGGTGAGCACATCCTCATGGTCCACCTTGGCATATCTGGTCCGAACATCACCGTGGATGTTCCATTCCTTGCCACGCTCAATATCCTTGGCCTTCTGATATTTATGCTTGGCCTTTTCCACCTTCAACACCTGACGCAGTTCCTTGATCTCTGCACGCAATGCATCCAGCTGCTCAGGACTTGGCTCAGCACTGGCTACAGCGGCAATATTCAAAGAGAAGGCAGTACTCAGTGTCAAAGCCAATAACTTTTTACTGTTTTTCATATCTATTCCCTCCCTTAGAATTTGGCAGTAACTGAAAGAACTGTCATATTGTCAGCCTTTTCATTTACACGGTTCAGGTATGACCAATAACCACCGGACTTCTTTTCAAAACTGAACTGATAAGTGTTCATGGAGTTTGCAAAGGTCTGGAGAAGTGATATCTTTACATTCTTGGTAAGCATATAATGAATACCCAATACCGGACCTCTCACACCATCCTCAGCCAGGAGATCATCCGCCATACTGAGGGAATTATACATGGTATTGTTCATTACATAATAATCATTGTTTGCAGTAGCATAAGCTCCCAATCGAACTGATGGATCTATATGTCTCCAATCCAGATTAATACCAAAGGAGCCCTTGTCTCCCCACTTGGCTTCCTTATAGCGCAGGCTGATGTATTCTGCCTTCTGGCGCGGATATTTATATACGCCGTATTTACTTTTGGCCTTTGCAGCACTGGTAGCACCAACGCCCAATGTGGTCTGGAAATCATTGGCATTGATGATATAATCGCCTACCAGCTTAAGGGTTGGTGTAATCTGGGCAGTAATACCCACGCCTCTTAAATCATATTCATTTGGATTATCAAAGAAATATGGTGTATAGGCTGACCCTGTGGCAATCAACTGGGATTTACCATTATTCATTTCCTTGATCCACATACCGTGGAGGCTTACAGCTGGGCCCAGGTTAACCTTGGCGTTAATAAACAATGCCTGTTCGATTGGCTTTCTCTGGAAAGCAGATCCAACATATTCTGTACCTGTGGTCAATGCCACACCGGTATTTATGGCTGGATATTTGGACAATGCTCCAAACTTGGCATATCCAACAGTCAAAGCGCCAACCTTGCCGGACCAGTCAAACTTAACACCATCTATACCGCCATAGGAATCCTCATTTCCCATGAGGCCAGTGGAACCGAAGGTCTGGCCAAAACGCCCCAAGGTGGTCTTATCTGTACCCAAAAATCTCTTTACCTGAAGATTGGCATCAGACACCCAGGAACCATCTGTAGCATCCATATCAGGATAAATAATATTTGCAGGGGAATAACCCTGCTGATAATTTTTGGTACTGAATGTATTGATTTTATGGGTATAATGCTCAGATAATCCCATTGGATTATCATTCATCAATCCCCAACGGGCATATACAGATACCGTATCGTTAATATCATGTTTCAAGGCAATTCTGCCACGGTAATACCAGTTGGCACCGTTGCCCAGATAAGCATATTTAACCCTTGCATCTCCGGATATGGCAGTTTTATTAGGTTCCTTTGTAACCTTTGCCTTTTCTTCCTTGATTGTCCCTCTTTCCTGTGCCAGTTCAGCCTCCAAGGCCGCCAACTCAGTTTCCAGTGCTGCCAATTCAGTTTCTGCATCACTGGCCTGAGCAGCTGCCACACTGCCCCCTGACAGGCTTAATCCAAGCATTGCCACGGCAATCAGCTTGGATAGCCGGCTAGTCCTAATAGCCATATTACTCCCCCATTTTCCTTTACAGCCTTTCGCTGCTTATTCTCCTAATCTGCAAACATAATCTTTTACAGCAGCAGATTATCATCCTTTATGGTAAAGAGACAAATTATTAGCCTATATACCCCATTTACCATATTTTTTTTAATATACATTAAAATTAGATTAAATAAAATCGGCAACATTCCTACATAATGTAGGAATTGCTTTTATATGTTTTTTATAATATTAT
>NZ_JAILFV010000205.1 GCF_024697385.1 Anaerovibrio sp. | reverse complement strand
ACAATGCGCCATACCCTGCGGGCATCTATGGCAAAATGAAACTCCTCCCATATCTTCTTGGCTATGGAGTGGTTGGAGGATCCGGCGAGAAGCTGGGCAAAGGCGAACTCCACAATAGGCCGTTCTTCTTCCACAATGGTCAGCTTCTTATCTACGGATTTGTAGGCAAAAGGGTGCTTGCCGGTACATTCCTCCTTGCGCCGCTTCTTGCCCTCGTTGATGTACTTGATACGGTCACTGGTTTGATCAGATTCGTTCTGGGCAATGGAAAGCTTCAAGTTAAGCATAAGCCGGCCGTTGGTTGTGGTGGTGTTATAATCCTCCTGGGTACATTCCCACTCAACACCGTACTGGTCCAGTACCTCCTGCACCTTGTAATAGTCCCGGACATTGCGGAACCACCTGTCAAGGCACTTAAGCAGGATAACATCAATATGGCCTGCCCGCACATCGTCAAGAAGCCTCTGGAGCTCCTTCCTTTTGCTGATGGCCTTTCGGGCCGTGTTGCCCTCATCCGCGTATACATCCACCACAGCATAGTGGTGGGCGGTTGCGTACTTTTCCAAGTCGTGCCGCTGCTCTCCAAGGGAAAAGCCGTGCTTGGCCTGTTCCTCGGTGGATACTCTGATATACAGTGCTGCTTTTTTCATAATAAAAACACCTCTTTCTTTGTATGGCAATAAGCCCTAAGAGGTGCTATAATAACACTTGGGTAGTGTGATTGGTTTGCACCTCGCAGGCTGATTACATTCGGGCCGTCTCCTGTTGGCGCAGGGGGCGGCTTTTTTATTTTATTTAGAATAAAAAAATAGCCCAATATCCAGCTAACCAGATACTGAGCCTGCAAAAACCATACGGTTTTTTCCTTCTGATAAAAGTATATATAGCTCAGTACCAATTGTCAATTTCGTTTCAATATGCCTTTCTTAACCAGCATATTAGTGTATTGCTCAATCTGCTCATATTCTTCTCTGTTGCAAAAATGTGGCTGAAGGAAATTTTCATCAAGAAGATTAAACTCTTTTATTTTAAGAGACTTTTTGTCAACTAAAATACTGAAGGAAACAGGGTATTTGTCGTCTTCTTTAATTGGACGGCTAAAATACAAAGAAGGTTCATGATAGTTTGTGAATCCTGCTTTTATAAAATCATCGGTGGTAGCATAACTATTTATTTGAATTTTTCCGCATAACTCAACAAATTTTTTCCCGTATCCTTTATCTGGATTTAAAACATAAACCGTCATTTATAGTCATCTCCTTTTAGAGTCTCCTATTTGAAGGGTTGAAACGCCCATCACAGGTACGAAGCCCATCTATATGTTCAAATAAATCAGGCTTAATAGGATTAAACAGGGGGTCTAATACGAAATCTATCCCCTCGCGGCGAGCAAGTTTGGCAGCGGGAACAAAGTCGCTATCTCCAGATATCAATATGATTTGATCAACAAGCCTTTTATATGCAAGGCTTGCTATATCCAAACCTATTTTCATATCAACACCTTTTTGGTCTAACGATAGCATAAAATCGGCTTCGGTGAGTTCGTCGAAGGTTTTGCTCTCGTTACAGAGTTTTCTGATGATATCCGGTCTTATAGTAAAGTGTGCCTGCTCGGTAGCTAATTTACCTAAACGGATAGCAAATTTGCGTTTTTGCTTTAACTCATTAATAAAATCGTGCATCCATGTGTAGAGGGGAGTCCTTGAAAAAAGGACCTGTCTCTTCAAATATGGATGATAGACTGGTGTTTCCATAGGCATGCAGTCGTAATAAAAAACTCTGTAGAGGGTTGATACCATCTCACCATGATGGAATAAGTGTCTTTTGCAGTACTGACTTAATTCTTCTGCGCGTTCCGCGCTGGTAGCTTCCCCCAGCATGGCACGGGCCCTGCATCTATAGAATCCGCCATCTACAAGTATCGCAGTTTTCATGTTTATACCTCCTAAAATATAAAAAGTCCTTGGTTTGAACGCTTCTCCTTATAGTGGAGAGGTTTAATCCCAAGGACACGATAAACATATTTTCTTGGGATTATGCTATCTTTTTTTCTGTATGTTGTCAATACTATTTATTAACAACCTTGTGTATAATACATCCACATTTGTGGATAACACCGCCTTATCCCGGGCGTTTTTTTTTATTTGCGTTTGAGAATCGTGTGAAATCTAACGCATTTTCAAATGCATTTTAGTTTCGGATTTTAGATTTGACTTGCTGGTAACTTTTGAAATACTCACAAATTTTATCCATCCGTTCTCACCTCTCCACCCGGGGCGGCTTTTGCCACAACTTTAATGCAGGGACTTTTATGGTTTGCACACACCACATGGCTTATATCCGGCATTGATAGCTTCCTCTCTGGAGCTCATCGGAATAAAATTTTCCGGGTGCTTGATGGTTCTGCAGCTGTAGTAGTGGAACTTCATGGATTTTGGATTACATAGGTAATCAGTAGCCATGGCAGGAACTGCCATAGAAAAAACTAAAGATACAATAACGGTAAGAAAAGCAATTTTCTTAATCATAGCCAGTCACTCCTTTTCTTGTATAGAAAATTTAACATAATTGCAGGCTGGCTTTATTGCTGGCCTGTTTTCTTTTTGCTAATTGTTTTAGGCATTTTTTACAATAAAATGATATAATATACAAAATATATTGCAGAAAGTGAGGAAGCGTCATGCGTAAGAATCTTAAATGTGTTGATTTCATCATAATGGTTGGAATAGTGCTCTTATCAGTAAAGCAAATTGCCGAATCGTCAACCAATATAACCTCTACATTATGTGAACTAGCTATTTTCGCCTGGGCCCTCATTGGTTGCGTGCGTATCGACGAAAAGAATCACGAGAAGAATCATAAGGATGTTTAGGTGTGTACGCAATGGTTCACCAACTATATCACTTAGCTTATCTATACCAAATAGTATCATTTCAAACCTAAATTCAGAAAGAGTTGCCCAGCTGATATATGCGTTTACGGCCGCATTTCTTGATTTTTCCATTAGGCCTTGTGCCTTACGGAGATTAACTTTTCTTTTGTGACGATGTGGCGCAGGAGGTGGTGCTTTCTCTATTGTCACTTCACCAGATAAAACTGAATTTACCTGCCCGAATAAATATGGGCGATTAGCCTGTATATATGTAAGTGCCGGCATTACCGATTCGTATAGGTATGTAGAATTATGAAAAATCGGTAACGGATTTCCCATTATACCTCTAGACCTGGCAATGGTATTTTGAAGTTCCATAATGGCTGGTGGTATTGTTGGCAATGCAAAAGACCGAGTTAGTTCTATTCTTGGCATAGAATGTAATTGAGCCATTATTTTTGAAATCTCATCTACACCAACAGTACTTTCTATGATTTTATACGCTCTGTTATTGGCTTCAATCATCTTGTAATAATCATCAATGGTAGCCATTCATATTGGTCCTTTCTCACCGCCTCACTGGGCGGCTTTTTTATTGCGTTTGGGAATCGTGTGAAATCAAACGCATTTTCAAACGCATTTTAGTTTCGGATTTTAGATTTCAGATCCGGATTTGAGTTGATAGCTTGTTGGAAACCCTTGTTGGAATGACAAAAAAGTTGGCAAGTTTCAACAAGCTGTCCATCAAGATGTCGCCCAGGTGGGCGGCTTTTTATATGAAATTTATTTAAAATAATACGCCTAAATACTTGTAATACGCATAAAGGAGTGTTATAATATAATCAAAGGAGGGAATGGATACGAAACCGAAAGAGCTATTGCAGATATTGGAGGATGATGGTTGGAGAGTAGTAAGAATAAAAGGCTCACACCACATTATGAAACATCCAACTAAGCCCGGTATGATCACCCTACCAATGCACAACAAAGACATGAAGCCGGGAACCTACAACACGATTTTGAAACAGGCGGGGCTGAAATAAGCCCCCAAAACCCTTATATAGATTTATGGAGGTAACGATTATGAAAAAGATGTACTATCCAGCAGTATTTCATCCAGAAGAGGATGGCGGATATTCCGTGCATTTTCCTGATTTATTAGGCTGTGTCACGGAAGGCGACACTATGCAGGAAGCTATTGAAATGGCAGAGGATGCCTTGGGAATATATCTCTATACTCTGAAAGAGGATAAAGAAGAAATACCTGCTGCCACAAATCCGGCTGATATTAAGACAGAGGGCCGGGACTTCGTATCAATGGTAATATATGATGAGGTGGAATATCTGAAGCGCACCGACAGCCACGCAGTAAAGAAGAACTGTACCATACCGGCATGGTTGGATACTCTTGCTAGGGAAAGCAATGTAAACTTCTCCCAGCTTCTCCAGAACGCCATCAAAAAGGAATTGAATATAGTATAATAGTTCATTGCCGTCCTTCGGGGCGGCTTTTTTTTGCGTTTGAGAATCGTGTGAAATCAAACGCATTTTCAAACGCAATTACTTATTTTCACCATGTTTATATCATGGTCTAAACTAATGCCGTTTATTCTCCAGCTGGTCGGCGGGGGTGGAGGACTCCATATCCGCATTCTCTATATGCTCCAGCTCGTGCCTGATGGTCTGCATCTGCTGTTCGCGTGTATGGTCCTTGTTGACATATATGTTGTAATGCCCGTCGGCATCCTCGCAGACGAACCCTTTTACTTTTGAGCCCAATCCGCCGGTAAGGCGGATAAGATAGTCAATACCTTCAATCAGCATATGACATCACCTCTGTTATTCCTCACCCTTTAACTGCTTTAATAGGTTGGCGGCTATCTCCAAATC
>NZ_JAILFV010000168.1 GCF_024697385.1 Anaerovibrio sp. | reverse complement strand
CGCCATTGTTCAAATTTTTCTTCTTTAGAAGAAAAATCTTCCAATTAGCGTTTCAACGAGCTGGGAGATATGCTCGCCAGCTGTTGTAGTTTGTTTTCCCCCACCTAAAGAGGAAGGGGACATCTTAAAGCTCGTTATATTAATTAATATATTATGTTTTATGAAAAAGGAGACAATCGAAATGAAACAGCCGTTATTTTTAATACTTGGATTCCTGATATTTTTTTCTGTCTGGAATCTCTGTGATTATTCCTATACCACTTTTGTCGACCAGGAAGAATTTCAGTTTGGATTGAGTCATAATCTGATGTTGCCTGCCATAGTCTACATCATAATATCCCTGTTTGCCCGCAAAAAGGACAGCTGATTTCCCTGCCAGACAATATCTGTTATTTTCTCAAAAATTATTATTGTTTAACCTGACAAAAAAAGGAGTGTAATTTTTTTTGGACACATATCACCCCACATTTATATTAACTGTTATTTTTATTCTTATACTCATAAATGTATTTTTTGCATTGGCGGAAACCGCCCTGACTGAAAGTCATAAAAGCAAGCTGGAAAAGATGGTAGATGACAATATTGAAGATGCTAAGGCTGCACTGGAACTTTGTGAATCCCCCGAACTGGCCTATGTAGTCATTCAGATAGGCATTACCCTGATCAGCATTCTGCTGGGTGTTGCTGCCAGTGTACTTCTTTCACCTGTTATTAATTCATACATTGACTTTATACCATATCATAAACATCTGTCACTTCTTATCAGCATAGTAATCATCACATATTTTACCCTGCTGATTTCCGAATTTTTGCCTAATTCCATAGCAAAACGCAACCCTGAGCATACCCTGATAAATTGTCAGGGCTTACTGCGAAAGCTCATTGGTCTTTCCCGGCCCTTCACGACTATACTCGGTGCTTCAGCTTCTTTTCTTTTAAGTTTTTTTGGTATTAATCTGAAATATGAAGATCCTGTTACCGAAGATGAGGTAAAGGACCTGATTGAACAGGGCACTGAAGACGGTACCTTTGAAAAAGCCGAACAGGATCTGGTGGACCGTGTGTTTCATATGAGTGATCAGACTGCGTACTCCATAATGACCCCACGGACACAAATGATGTGGCTGGATCTCAGCGACTCCCTGGAAAGCAATCTGGATCTGATAAAGCATTCATCTGAATATATCATTCCAGTTGGAAAAGATAGCCTTGATGACTTTTGTGGGGTCATTTACACCAAGGATATCCTGAATGCAGCACTTGATGATATTCCCCTTGAGCTTGACCAATTTATCAGGAAGCCAATGTTCATTCCCCGCTCCATGGAAACCTTCCGGGTCCTGGAGCAATTCAAGGAAACAGGAATTCATGAAGCTGTCGTTCTCGATGAATATGGCGGTGTAATAGGCTTCATAACCTTACAGGATATTCTTATTGAGCTTATTGGAGATACTAACAACAACAATGAACAGGAGCATATGCACATTATACCTAAGGATGATAACAGCTGGTATATTGATGGACTGTGCTCAATAGATGACTTCAAGGAAAAATTTGATATTGACGAGCTTCCGGATGAGGAACAGGACCATTATCAAACCATGGGAGGCTTTATTACAGCCTTATTTGGTTACATACCCAAAAAAGGTGAACGGATTGAATGGGACGACTTCATATTTGAAATTCTTCGTCTCGACAAATACAGACTTGATAGGATTTTATGTATTCAAAAAGTAGAAAATTCCCCTTCTGAAGAAGAAAAATAACTGAATAAACATACATTATACAGTTCAAGGCTGA
Organism: Anaerovibrio sp.; assembly: GCF_024697385.1. GTDB lineage: Bacteria > Bacillota > Negativicutes > Selenomonadales > Selenomonadaceae > Anaerovibrio. The sequence continues at coordinate 19,059 of NZ_JAILFV010000168.1, read as the reverse complement.
TGTTGCTTTGAACTGTATTTTTGTTTATCCAAAAAATACATCAAACAAATTATATTGTATACATTCATCAAAACTATTGAAACATCTCTTGGTTACTGTATAATGATGACTGTTATGAAACATGAAATGTACAATTGCTGGGAGGTATAAGAATGAATAAGTATGTCCAAGAAGTTATTGAAAAAGTTAAGCGTGAAAATCCAGGAGAAACAGAGTTTCACAACACTGTAAAAGAGGTTCTCACCTCCATAGCTCCTGTATTGGATAAAAACCCCCAATTTCAAAAGGTTGCCCTTCTTGAGCGCCTTGTTGAACCTGAGCGCACCATCATGTTCCGTGTACCATGGATAGATGATAAGGGTAATGTACAGATAAACAAGGGCTACCGCGTTCAGTTCAACAGTGCAATCGGACCGTATAAGGGTGGGCTCCGCTTCCATCCTTCCGTAAACTTGTCAATCATGAAATTCCTGGGCTTTGAACAAATATTCAAGAATTCCCTTACCACCCTGCCAATCGGCGGTGGCAAAGGAGGCTCAGACTTTAATCCAAAGGGAAAATCCGACACTGAAATAATGCACTTCTGCCAGAGCTTCATGACTGAGCTCTTCCGCCACATTGGACAGGATACTGATGTTCCTGCCGGAGATATCGGTGTAGGAGGCCGTGAGATAGGTTATCTTTATGGTCAGTACAAGCGCCTCCGCAATTCATATGAGGCCGGAGTACTCACAGGCAAAGGCTTGACCTACGGCGGCTCTCTGGCCCGTACTGAGGCAACCGGTTATGGTCTGCTCTATTTTACCAGCATGTATCTCAAGGACAACGGCATGGACTACAAGGGCAAAACCGTTGTAATATCCGGCTCAGGCAATGTAGCCACCTATGCAATAGAAAAAGCCCAGGAATTCGGTGCCAAGGTAGTGGCCTGCTCTGATTCCAATGGATATGTATATGACCCTGAGGGACTTGATCTCGACCTTGTAAAAGAAATCAAGGAAGTTCGCCGCGGCCGGATCAAGGAATACGCTGAAGCCAAGTCATCAGCGACCTACACCGAAGGCTGCAAGGGTATTTGGACCATAAAATGCGATATTGCCCTCCCATGTGCCACACAGCAGGAACTCGACCTTGAAGCAGCAAAAACACTTATTGCCAACGGTGTAAAGCTGATTGGTGAAGGCGCCAATATGCCTTGCACCCTGGAAGCCATAGAGTACATTCAGGCCAACAATGTTCTTTTCGCTCCTGCCAAGGCTGCCAATGCCGGTGGTGTAGCTACCTCTGCCCTGGAAATGGCCCAAAACTCCATGCGCTATAGCTGGTCCTTTGAAAAGGTAGACAATAAATTAAAGGATATAATGTGTTCAATTTACACAGCCTCCAAGGAAGCTGCCAAGGAATATGGTCACGAGGGTGACCTGCTGGTAGGCTGCAATATCGTAGGCTTCCTGAAGGTTGCAAATGCCATGATGGCTCAAGGTATTGTATAAACATTGCCCCAAAAGCATATAATTTAATCATAAAAAAATTACCGCCGTTTTTTAGTGGCGGTAATTTTTATTTAACATACAGTATAAGCTCGTTATACTCATTATTTTTCCACTGTGATATATTCCTTCAAATCACGGCGTACAGGAATGTTTTCCCCATATGCCCCATCCACAAAACCGGCCCGCAGGACCATCTGGGGTGGATTTGGCAATTTCAGCTCCATCATCAGGGCCAATCTGCGCCCGGGATTTTCCAGGGCATAGCTCATAGGCTGAATTTCAATGTTATTGCGCACAGCATACAGCCACACTTCCATGAGACGCATTCCCGCATTAACATATTCCACAGGATTCTCACCACTGGAAATTACTATAAATCCGGCACAGGCATCTGCCTGCTTTTGTGCCATTTCATATCCCTTGGCTGCAAAGCTGTCCCCCCGGGCCTTATCATGTGAAATAAAGGTATAATACAACGATTTTTTTATACCGGTTATTCCCATGTGCTCAGCACATATACCATCCTTTGTATTGATAACCTCACTGTTTGAAAGTCTCAACCATTTATCAAGCTCATCCCTTATCGCCTGATTATCCGCCTGTTCCCGGGCGGCTTCAAGGGTATGATGCTTTATAGCTTCATATTCGCCACCATCCCGGCCAAAATACACTGCTCCGTGGATTCCATGAAGTCCAGTCTGAAAAAATTCCGGAACATCATTGGGCATATATTCTCTTTTATCAGTATGGCGTTTTTTCATCAGGGCAATCAGCCCCTCATCCTTATCCATACCATTCTTTGTGTAATTGATAGTTATGGCCCTTCCATTTTCACTTATATGATGGCTGGTATTATAGCCATAGGCCTCAAAGGCCAAAATACAGCTTCTGGCATAAGCTCCCATGGATATGAGCGCTTCTCTGTTCTCAAAATCGGCAGCCGGCAGAGTCCTGTTGTCATCCAGCCCCACCACCAGGCGACCCTCAGAAGGATATATTGTCACCTTCCACATCTGGGCATTATGGGAACTCGGCGCCAGTCCTGCATAATACAATATTTTAGTCGTCTCATTATCCAGGCCATCCACGGTTATATCGGTATTAACTTCTACCATGCGTCCGGAAATTCCCAGATACAAAACAACAATTAAAATAAAAGATACGATAAACCAAATCAATTTAATCTTCATTTGCGCCTCCGCTAAATTAATAAAACTATAATTTTATAAAAGCATAAAAAAAAAGCATTGTCAAATTATCTACCCATAAGGATCCCTCCACTGCCCCCAACAATTAAGAAATCCTACGATTTTTACGATATAATATAAATAAGGAAGGATGGTGTATCATGAGCAGAATCGACAATGGCATGGACATGCTGCTTCAGCTGCAGGCATTGGCAAAAAACAACAGCAAGTCCACTTCAACCACAACGAAGACACAATCCGGTACAGGCACAAAATCCTTTGCCGAGATATGGCAAAACATCAACAAACAGCAAAAGGAATTTGAAAGTATAATGGACACCGTGGATATAGCTCAATACAAGCTGTCTTTACAGGATGCCTTTTGGTCAAACCAGGCAGATGCCATGAAATACCTCCGTAATTACACTCAACGCCATCAGCAGGCATACACTCAACAAACAATTGGTCTTATTACCACGGGAGTTTTTAAGCTGCAGCAGCTCAAATCAGGCATGAATTACAACATGGACCCAAAGCTGTCCCAGGAGTTGTCAAATCAGCTGCAATCTGCCCTGACAGGTTTAATGATGAGCAATATACAAACAGGGTGGCTTTCCTGATATTTCTAAAATAATAACCGCAAGCAAATATGGCCGGCAGTCAATAATGAACTGCCGGCCATTTAAATGCCATCAAATTTTCCTTCAGAAAAAGCTAGGTCCTGCGGCGCGCTTCTTGTCAGGAACCAATATACGGGCACTGTTAAGTACCACAGCAAGGGTTGCAGTATTATGAATGACTGCAGCCCATAAAGGATTGATTACTCCCAATGCTCCCAACAGCATGGCTGCTGAATTTACTGTTATTGTCGCAGTAAAATTCTGATGAATCAGGTCCATTGTGCGGCGTCCCAATCTTAAGGCTTCAATAAGCCGTGTTGGGTCCTCTGAGCGGATTGTTACAGCTGAAGACTCAGCCGCCAAATCAGTCTGCCGGCCACCCAGGGTCACACCCACATTTGCAAAGGCCAATGCCGGGGCATCATTGATACCATCCCCAACCATCATTACGGTCCCCTGTTTTTTCAGCTTCATCACGAACTTGGCCTTATCCTCAGGTAATACCTCTGCATGATAGGAATCAATATCCATATCCCTTGCTACTTCACTGGCTACGGTCTTGGAATCACCGGTAAGCATAACGACCTCATCTACGCCGTATCTGCGCATCTGGTTCAGTGTCTTTTTCATCATGGGCCGAATAGGGTCATTAATACCTATAACACCTAAAAGGACACCATCACGGGCCACATAGATATAACCCATACCAGGACTGTCCTTAACAGTGATGTTCATGCCCTTTACATCACGCTCATACATCAGCTTGGCACTGCCTACTATTATTTCACCGCCAATGAATTTTTCAAAGTCAGGAACAACGGCTGTCATCCCCCGGGCAACGATTGTTTTTGAAGATTTATGCTGCGGAACGGTCCAGGACTTATCCTTAACATATTTCTGAATTGCCACTGCCAACGGATGCACTGAATGCTGTTCGGCAGATGCTGCCAAGAGCAGCATTTCCTTTTCTTCTACCCCTGGTACTGTATGAATAGTAGAAACCTGTGGTACTCCGGAGGTAATGGTGCCTGTCTTGTCCAAAACAACAGTATCCGTATCAGCCAGTGCTTCAATGTAGTTTCCGCCCTTTACCAAAATACCCTGCTTGGCAGCAGCACCAATAGCTGCAGAAATAGCTGTAGCAGTAGAAAGCTTCAATCCACAGGAAAAATCAATGAACAGGAGATTTAAAACTCTCTGCCAGTCTCTGGTAGCCCCATAAACTATGGCAGCTCCCAGGAATGAAATCGGCACCAGAAGATTAGCCATGGTATCGGCAAAATTCTGCACCGGAGCCTTTCTTGTTTGAGCTTCTTCCACCAGATGGACAATGTGAGCCAAGGATGTATCGTCACCGACCTTTTCAGCCTTGACCACTATTTCTCCTGCCTCGACAACACTGCCGGCATAAACAGGTAATCCCTTTTTCTTCATGGCCGGAGCCGATTCACCGGTAATTGACGCCTGATTTACTGCCGCAGTGCCTGACAAAACCTGTCCATCAATACATATTTTTTCGCCAGTATGAACAGCGATGATATCACCTATTTTAAGCTCCTTTACTGGGACCTTTCTTTCAACACCATTATCCACCAACCATACATAAGGCTGGTTCATGTTCAGCAATCCGGAAATATTTCCCCGGGCCTTTTCTGCTGCATAACTGGTGAGCATTTCAGCCCCATTGGATAAAGCAAGAAGACTAAGGCTTGATTCAGGCTTTCCTGCGAGAACAGAGGCTATTACCGCCGTTGCCGTAAGAGTATCAGCATTTGGGCGATTCTCCTTTACCAGGCCCCTTACACCATTTTTGATGAAGTTGCGGGCAATATAAAGAATCATGGCACTTCTAAGGAACTGCACGCTGGCAAATGCCTCCGGGGACAGCCTTTTTAATAGCTGCATGGCAATGAGTCCGCCTACAGAAAGAGTGGCTTCACGCCTGTAATCAGCCATTTCCGGTGCATCATCGTGTTTTTTATATGACATGGTCGTCATATCCAACAGATTTTTTACCCTTGCTGCCGGAAAAACACCCCTATACCATATATTTAACTTATTGGCTACAACTACTGCCGAAAAAACACCCTGGATGGCTCTCAGTCTGGCACATAAAATTCTGCTTTCAGGTGTTGACAATTTAACACCCAACGGTGTGCTATAACGATAATATGTCATTAACCACGCCATCCTTTCATGAGATGAATAGCCCACCAAACCATGGTAGGTCCTGACGGACGCTGCCCATAAACAAGCATTTTACGCAGACCCCTAATCAGGAATACCAGGGAGAGCAGGCTGGAAAAATCAAACCAGCCTCTTGACACCTTATATATCTGACTGTTAATCATACTGAACATATTCTTCCAGTTTTCAAAATAAGTTGCTACCGGTTTTTGGCCCTGAGATTGTTCATTTCCACCATGGACATCAGTATCGGCCGCATTAACAGGGACAATGAGCTTACGAAGTTTTTCTGCACAGGCATCCATAGTGGCTTCATCACAGTTATATAAAATCAGCAGACTGCCAGTAAGCGTGTTAACCTTTACATCAGAAACCCCTTTTATCTGAGTTAATTTTTTCTCCAGCATTTCGGCCAATGGCTCATTCTTGATAAGGGATCTGATCCTATAGCGACGACGCCCCGGCAAAGCACTTACCAGCACAAATTCCTCAACCTTCCTGGAACCAAATACGCTGCTAAAATCAAAATCGCTTTTTTTCCCCCTTCCGGAGCCTTTTTTACTGAAAAAGTCAAAATTGCCAAGGTTACTGCCTTTTCCCCGGCCCGAACCCATATTTCCCAAAAAATCCAGCCCCCCTAAGCTGCCGCTTTTGCCTTTTCCCTTACCACCTATGAATTCATTGATGCTGCGCCCTATGGTAGCACCCATCATAATTCCGGACATAAATGACATGAACTATTTCCTCCTAACATGATTTTTTATATATTCCTCGACCTTAGTCAATTCAATGTTGCCATGAAGGACCGCAGGAGTGTATTTGATCAGAATAGATCCACTTACCTCATTTACCTGAACCTCATCAAGCTCAGTATAATTATTGAGATAATCCAAAACTTCATCACATTTAGACCTGTTACCAATAAGAGTTTTACTGTACAAGCGTACACGCCCCGGTATATAGGAAGATATCTCCACTGACCTTATGAATAAATCTATTTTGGATGTAGGTATATTCACAAAATCCATGATTTTCATTTTTTCAACCACCTTCAATGCATCACTTTTCATTTTGTTGCTATGCTGCCATGAATGTAAAACAGAAGTCCCCAGCCAAACAATCCCACACAATGTATGCAGCTGTTTCTGCCCAGTGAGAACAGAAGCCACTGTCCCCACAGCAGCAATGCTCATTGGAACTGACAATGGCATGGTTTTTATAAAATTATTCAGGCTCTTTTCTGCCATATTCATCCACTCCCCTACAACACACATTATTTTTGGCATAATATGCGAAAAGGAGGCTGCTCCAGCCGTTACCGAAACAACCTCCCCATTGTTCATTAAAATTACTCAGCCTGAGCTGCCTCCTGAGCTGCAATCATGTCCTCAAGCTCTTCCTTCTGACGCTGAAGCTCAGCCAAAGGTATCTGTCCGGCCTCCGGAGCTGCCTGCATAGCAGCCATCTGCTGCTCACGCTCCTGCATGAAGCGATAGCCAAAAATACCAGCTACTGCACCTACAGCCAAACCAATCCAAAAATCTGTCTTCTGAAACATTATATTTACCCCCTCAAAAATAAAAATTTATTTAATATTTGAATTACATACCATTATGATACACAATTATTAATACAATTACTGCCCCAAAATAACAAAATAATCCATTTGTTCAATAAAGATTTTGATATTATTTCTCATTTTTCTCACGCTCAAAAAGGAAATGGCCCTCCATCACCGAGTTGTTTTTTCTGTATTCGCTAGGAGTCATACCATAAACAGAGCGAAACGCCGCCGAAAATTTGCTTGGATTTCCATAGCCCAGCTTCCCGGCTATATCAGTTATACTCATCCCTCCACCCTCAAGATATTCTACAGCACGCATCATACGATAATGCTTGATAAAAGTATAATATGGTTTGCCATAAACCACCCTGAAAGCATTTTGCAGGGTGGTTTTCCCTATCCTGTATTCAAGGGAAAGTTCTGACAGCGAATAATGCTTATCCAGTGATGCTGTGACCTGCTCATGCACAGCCTTTATCTTTTCAATATCCTTGGCACGAAAATATTGATTTTTTGCCGATGGATGTTCTGCCGGTATAAACAGGGTACCTAAAATTTCCAATAGCTTCAGGCGCAGCTTATGCTTCTGAATCATGGGATCCACATGGTAAAAATCCTTAAACAGGCGGATTAAGTCATGAGTTGCCTTAATATGAACAACATCCTGTGTTTTATTCAGTTCAGCTGTCAATTTCCCCAAAAAGTCAGTTACTTCCGGAAACAGCTCCCGCAGTGAGGCTATGGCCCTGGCAGTAGATATAATAATGGTGATTCCCTTGTAGCCTTCCGGCGTGAAGCCAGCCTTTTTTTTGGGAATCCCCCATAAATGGGCCTCTACCTCTCCCGCACAAAGGGTAAAATCTCTGTCATTAAGAATGCAGCTAAACTGCCCTTCCAGGCAAAAATTTAATTCAATGACCTCTTCATCAGTTGCCTCATATTGAACCTCTGAGCCTTTATCTGCCTTAAAATTATTAAAAACCATATCTATCCCTGGCATAATGGTCATATATAGCAATGAGCTTTCAGAACCGTTTTTCTCCCTACGAACAAAACTGATTTCACCTGAAAGGGTAGGCTCACCTTCCAGTCCGCAGTTAGTGCACTCTTTTACAAATCTTTTCTTTGGCATAGGTACTCCATAAAAAAAATGAATCTCAGTGAGATTTAACTATTATTGTCTTGTCATTTCAACCTCTACCAAAGTATTTTATCATATTCCGGACGGCATTTCCTACCACTTAACAGGAGGATTTTCCATATTGAAGCTCCCCTGCATCAAACTGAAGCTGTTCCCTGTCAAATTTCCTGGCAAAGATTATCCAGACAATTGCTATATAGATCAAAAACTGGCCCAGTGTAACTGCACAATCCAATACACCCGCACCCCTGAAAACTATATCACGAATAAATTTAAACTCCCAGGTCAAAGGAAAGATCTGATTAAACCAATGAACCCATTCCGGCATCAGTGTCATTGGTACACCATATCCGCCAAGAATAAATCCCCCAGGTACAAAAAGGATCATCCGGCTGGATGCGGCACCGGGATTAGACGCATTCCAGCCCATAAAAACTGAAATCATACCCAAAGTCAAAATATACATGGCCTGAACGATAAAATAAAATATTATACTGCCGGAAAAATTAATATCACCCCAAAAACGCAGAACCACCAGCCCGATAAAGTTGGCAATCAACCAACAGCCACAATATGGCAACAATCTTTGCAACAAATCATAGGCAGTACCTGCCCTGAGATGAAGCGCCAATTTTCCTTCCAGCCTGAGTCGCGGAACCATTCCCAATGTAGCAAAAGCAAAAAACATACTGGAAAAGAAAATCAAAAATCCTGTGACCTCACCGTTACTGGCTGAATCATTTGGATTAAACAGAGACCGTGTCACCAGGCTGGTTCCTCCATTGATTGCATCACCTGTGCCTAGACTGGGATTATTTACTGAAGCAACAATTTCATTAAGAGCCTCCCTGACACCACTAAGGGATGAAGAACTTGTATTATCGTAAAATACACCTATATCCGCTTTTGTACCGTTATAGTGATTTTTTTCCAGGCCCTGGGGCAGATAAACAACTGCATAGGCCTTGTCGCGATACATCAGTTCATTCGGCTCCGCAGGAGTATTAATCACTGCTTTAACCGTCAAAAATTGTGAATTGTTCATATCATTGATTATTTCCCGACTGTAATGGGAATTGTCCAGATCAATAACCATAATAGGTGTATCCTTGGCATAATTCAAGCCTAACATAACACTAAATACAACGGTTATAACCAGTGATACCATTATTGACACCTTTTCATATGGCATTCCCTGGCCGGAAAGCAATGTTTTTAACTCATCCCGAAAGGCCTTCATCTCAATTTCACTCCCATCGTCATCCCGGGAAGAATACCATCCTCCTGGTCAAGATATATCCTCATCTGAAAGGAGGTTAAGTCTGCCTGACCTTTTTCCCTTGTCATTTTCAAATCAGCAAAGCCTGGTGCCTGGGTAACAAGACGGATTGTACCCATGACCTTCTTTTTACCGGCCACTGAAACAGCCTCGATTTCATCACCTTCATGATATTTGTTGATGTTTTCTTCGCTTATATATACATCAAAATAATAACGGCTGCTTTCCATTAGGATGACAGGTACATTAGGAGATACCATCTCCCCTTCCTTGGCCAAGATCTTGATAATTCTTCCATCCTCAGGTGCCCGCAGTGTAAGGCGCTCTTTCTTTACCTTCAGTTCCTTGAGCTGTACCTCCAAGCCCTTCAGCTGTTGAACAAGAGCTTCAACATCATTCATTTTATTTGCTGCAGACTGGCGTTGTATTTCAATAGTGGGTAAATATAAGGAATCCGTGTCGCCTGTATCAGCCGAACCGGCCAGTAATTTACTTAAAAGCTGCTTTTGCTGAGCTACATTTGCTGCTGCCACCTGCAATGCTGTGGTAGCACTGTCCAGTTCTGCCCTGGAAATAGCTCCACATTCCATCAGGCTCTGTTTTCTGTTATAATCCAGACTGCAGTTTTGATAACTGGCCTCCGCTGATTCCACCGCAGCCCTTTGCTGGTCAATCTGGCGGAAGCTCTGTTGTTCATTGGTATCTGCCTGAGCCAGGGAAATATTGACACCTCCACCGGCAGACTTGATCTGTGCCTTCAGCTGTGCTATCTGAGTTTCCATCCTGGATATGGAAAGATCTACATCTGTGCTGTCCAAAACCATGAGCACATCACCCTTTTTCACGTCCTGTGCTTCCTTAACATTTTCTTTTATCATTCGACCACCTACTGATTCAAAGGAAAGCTTAACCTGCTCTGCAGTGAGTATACCTTCCTTTTTTTGTGTAGCCAGCACCAGGGCATCGTTACCTGTATACATGAGTAACAGCCCCGCCAGAATAATCACTCCAACAAAAATAATTCCAAATTTCTTTGCCTTACGCTTCTTGTCCATCTTTACCTCCATAACTTTGCAAATAAAAACCGGCCAATACAATAACCTTCAGCGACCACAGTTTCCGTCCCTGTAGTCAGCCAGTATTGTATCAGCCGGTGAAATTTCCCAAATATGGGCGACGCTCTCCAGCGCAATATTTAATTTTGAGTCTTGGTCATTTTACGACAAAATATTATACTAGTCAAGCAAATTAATTATTTTGTATAAAGCAACCATATCAAGCAGGTCAGCTCAGCAGCAAGGCATCTGAATTCAGTTCACTTCCTGCAGCCTTTTCAAACATGGCCAGCAGGTCCCTGATGGTAAGATGCTTTTTCTCTTCACCACTGACATCAATCAATATCTTGCCATCATGAAGCATGATCAGACGGTTTCCACAGCTCAACGCATCCTTCATATTATGAGTAATCATCAGAGTCGTCAGCTTACGGCTGTTGACAATATCATTGGTCAGCGCCAAAACCTGAGCCGCTGTTTTAGGGTCCAGGGCAGCAGTATGCTCATCCAGCAGAAGCAGCTTCGGCTCCACCAACGTTGCCATAAGCAATGTCAAGGCCTGACGCTGTCCACCGGATAGCAAACCTACCTTTGACTCCAGTCTGTCCTCCAGTCCCAAATTTAAGGATTTGAGCTGCTCACGAAACACCTCCCGCTGAGCTGCAGGTGAGCTCCAGCTTAAGGTAGGCATCCTTCCACGACGGGAAGCAATGGCAAGATTTTCTTCAATCTGCATATTAGCAGCAGTACCCATCATTGGATCCTGAAAAACACGGCCAATGTATTTTGCACGCTTATGCTCTCCCCACTTGGTAATATCCTCACCATCAATCACAATTGAGCCTTTATCCACCTTGAAGGTTCCGGCAATAGAATTCATCAGTGTGGATTTGCCGGCACCATTACCGCCAATAACGGTGACAAAATCACCTGGCTTTAAATGAAGCGACACACCTCTGAGGGCCACCTTCTCCGTAATAGTGCCTGGATTAAATGTCTTGTATATATTGTCTATTTTTAACATTATCCGGTCACCTTCCTCTTTTTCAGCTTTCCTTGAAACAGTGGCATTGAAAGAGCAATAGCCACAAGAATTGCCGTGAACAGCTTGAGATCATTAGGTGGCATACCCATCTGCAGCACTATAGCAATTACGGCCCTATACACCAGGGAACCAAGAATAACAGAAACAAGACAGTTTTTAAAACTGCGGGTACCAAAAAGAACTTCGCCAATAATAACTGATGCCAAGCCTATTACGATAGTACCCACACCCATACCAACATCAGCAAAGCCATTGGCCTGGGCCACCAGGGCACCTGAAACAGCTACCAGGGCATTGGATATTACCAGCCCTAAAATAATAGTGACATCAGTATTGATACCATTGGCACGGATCATGTGCTGATTGCAGCCTGTAGCACGGATGGCAGCGCCAATTTCAGTACCAAAAAACCAGTAGCATACTATACCGGTTAATAATACAAATATAAATCCTACGAGCAGAATCATATTCCCCTGGGAAATATTTCCGGCACCATAAATATTAAATACTGTATCAACCTGCAAAAGTGACAAATTTGCCTTACCCATAACATGAAGATTAACGGAATATAACGCAATCATTGTAAGTATTCCGGCCAGAAGAGCTGGAATCCTCAGCTTGGTACACAAAAAACCGGTGACAACACCTGAAAGCATACCGGCAATTGCTGCCACCGCTATTGCTGTCAATGGATGCCACCCGGCCAACAGCCCGGCAGCTGCAGTTGCTGCTCCCAGAGGAAAGCTTCCTTCCACTGTAAGATCAGCAATATCCAGCACCCTAAAGGTAATAAAAACACCAATCGCAAGCAGGGACCATAAAAGTCCCTGAGATATGGTAGGAATAATCAAATCCAAAGCAATAACCTCAATTCAAAAACAAATAAAGACTCCAGACATATTGCCAGCACAACGCAACCGTATGCCTGGAGCCAATCAACATAACATCAAGATCAATCAGCCGACTCCACCTGATTTCAGCAGGCTTTAAATCCCTGTCGACAATGGAAGGCAACAACCTGATTTATCATTTAATTACTTCAGCATCCTTTAATACATCCTGAGGAATAGTTATACCTAATTTTTCAGCCTCAGTCTTGTTGACAACAGCCTTCAGGCTCTTGGCAAACTGTATAGGCATAGCGTCAGGCTTTGACTTGCCCTCCAGGATATCGGCGGCCATCATGCCTGCCTGTCTGCCCAGCTGATAATAATCAACACCATAGGTTGCCAATCCACCAGCCTTTACCATATTGGATTCACCACAAATAACAGGTTTCTTGAAGGCACTTGTAACAGATACCATGGTTGGCATAGCGGATGCAATCACATTATCCGTAGGAACATAAAAAGCATCTACCTTATTCACAAGACTCTGAACGGCCTGCTGAATATCATTAACAGTTGAAATTGTTGCTGCCTCAACCTTTAATCCCTTTGATTCAGCATATTCCTTCATGGCCTTATACTGAATTTCCGAATTAACCTCACTGGAGGTATATACACAGCCTACAGTCTTTGCATTAGGACAGAGCTTGATAAGAAGATCAATCTGCTCCTTAATAGGATTCATATCACTGGTACCGGTAACATTACCGCCAGGTGCGTTATTGGATTTAACCAGCTTTGCTGCTTCATAATCAGTAATGGCACAACCAACAATAGGAGTTTCCTTGGTGAGATTTGCCACAGTCTGTGCAGCAGGAGTTGCAATTGCATAAATCAAATCAACCTTGTTGCTGATAAATCTCTGTCCAATATTCTGAAGATTGGACTGATCAGCCTGCGCATTCTGATTATCAATAATTATGTTTTTGCCTTCTTCAAAGCCTCTCTCCTTCAAGGCATCAACAAAGCCCTTATTGGCTGCATCAAGGGCATCATGCTCTACCAGCTGAACAATACCAATACTGTGTTTCTTATCCTTGGATGACTGCTCAGAATTACTGCAGCCGGCAATTAACCCCATGGACATTACTGCAACCATGCCCAAAGCGGCCAATTTCATCTTTTTTGAAAAAAACATGCATTATCACTCCCATAAATTTAATATTACAAACATAACAGTATTATACATTATTGTTTCAAAAAAATAAACCATGTTTTTCTCAAAAGAACAAAATACTTCTTATGGTGGATAAATATTATTTTTTTTACCACAATGTCTTTTTTATCATCCTCTTTATCATTGCAAAGGAAAAATATTCCATCATGACAAAAAAATGCTTTTTTCCGTATAACCTATCATACATTTGACAGTTTGAAATATGTAAAATAGAATAAGACAAGGTGAGGCTACATGGTCCGGTGAGTGGAATATATTCCTCTTTCCTGCTATGTTTTGCTATCCTGCCGTTAAAGAAATACCTGAATACAGTTTACAGGGCTGCAGCTCTATTTTGTTAATATCAGCCAATGATTATTCTCAAAACATTTTCACTGCCGAGAACAATCCCAGTCATTACACAATGGTTGAGCCATACTATATCCAAAGAAGGAAATAATAAATATGGAAAATATTAAAAAATTTATCAGAAAATATTTTTTGATTGAGGAAAGGGATACATCAATCCGTACAGAGTGCCTGGGCGGATTGCTCAATTTCTTCACAATAATGTATATCGTGGTTGTAAATCCGGCCATGTTCGCCGCTGCCGGAATGGATTTTGGCGGGGTGTTTTTGGCAACCATAGTTTCCATTGTAATAGGTTGTCTATATATGGGCATCGTCTCAAACTATCCAATTGTGATAGCTCCAGGCCTGGGCATTAACGCCTATGTGGTATATACGGTGATTATGACCATGGGCTACAGCTGGCAAAGTACCCTGGGGTGTTGCTTCGTAGCCGCTACGATTTTCCTGCTGCTAAGCATGACCTCCTTCCGTGAACAGCTTATAGCCTCCATTCCGGAATGCTTGAAGGTAGGCATTACAGCCGGTATAGGTCTGTTCATAGTTTTTATCGGACTTAAAAATGGCGGCCTTGTAATTTCCGATCACAGTACCTATGTTGCCCTGGGTGACCTAACCAATACAGGAACGGCACTCACTGCTGTGGGTATTATTATCAGTCTTATTCTTGCTACCAGAAACATTCCGGCAGCCATGCTTCTGGGCATGTTCATTCTTGCAGTAGTATCATATGTACTCGGAGTATTTCAACTGCCTCAGCAGCTCATATCCCTGCCAACAGGCTTCAGTGCCACAGCGGGACACCTTGATTTTACACATGTTCCTGAAATGCTGCCCATTGTCATAATTATATTGCTGGTCACCATGTTTGATACCACCGGAACGATGATTGGAGTGGCCAAACAGGCCAAGCTGATGAAGGGTGATTATTTTCCAAATCTTCGCAGTGCCCTGATGTCAGACGCCTTCGCCAGCTTTTGGGGTACTCTTATGGGAACAGGCCCCTGCTCCAGTTTTGTTGAATCCTCTGCAGGAGTAATGGCCGGTGCCCGTACAGGATTGGCTGCTGTCATAACAGGTCTCCTGTTCATTTTATTGATTTTCATGTTTCCAATTGCCAATGCAATTGCAGCTGTACCGGCAATAACTGCTCCGGTTTTGATCATAGCCGGCATTCACATGTTCAGGGAAATCAACACCTTGGACTGGGGAGATAAACGGGCTCTTTTCCCTGCTGTACTAACCTGCATCATGATGCCACTTACCTATAGCATCACCAACGGTGTTGCCATTGGAATGCTTAGCTATGTTGCCATTTCCATTGCTGTTGGCAAAATAAGGGAAATACACCCTCTGCTCTACCTGTTCAGCATATGGTTCCTGCTGGATTTCCTGAAGATTTTACAATGATCACAAACCACCTGTCGCCAGCTGACAGGTGGTTTTATCACGCTCACCACAAATAAAAGGAGGATATTTCCATGAAAGCTGATTGCGCTAACTGCACTTCCCATGCATGCTATACCAAAGGTGTAAACTGCACCGAATATAAGGACGAGGATATTTTGAGTGCCTATAGCGATGAGGAAAAGAAAATAATGCAGGCTGCGGCCTATGTAGAAGGAACTTTTTACAGTAATATTACCAGGCTGGAGGAAACGGCCGAATTTGCCAAGGCCATGAATTACAAACGGTTAGGCATGGCATTTTGCATCGGCTTTAATGCAGAAGCAAAATATATTGCCAGATTTTTTAAAAACAGGGGCTTTGAATTTTACAGTGTATGCTGTAAAAACTGCAGTTTTGCAAAAAAAAATCTGGATTTAAAACAGGTAAAGCCGGAATTGGAGCACGAAGCCATGTGCAATCCAAAATTTCAGGCAAAAATTTTGGCGGAAAAAAATACAGAGCTTTTCATCGCATGTGGCCTGTGTGTGGGACACGATGCAATATTTAACGCTTCCTGTCCGGGTCCTGTAACCACTTTGGTTGTAAAGGACCGTCTCCTGGCACATAATCCGCTGGGTGCCATATATTCCCGTTATTGGAAAAGAAAGCTGGGAATCATGGATGAAGGGGAAATTTAAGTTGACTTTTCCGTTATTATTGCTATAATTAATAACACTAAACATATATCAGAAATCTCTAAGAACCGGGATTTCCCTTTACAGGGGGATGTAAAGGTTTCGACGGGGGTGGCTGGAATATGGATAGCGAGCCGGGGGGTCACCTAGCCCCGTCAGTAAGGTGAAAACGCTTTAAATATAAAAGCAAACGAAAACTACGCTTTAGCAGCTTAATGCTAACCTCTGTCTGCTTATCTCCCGCGTGAGCGGATAAGAGGTCAATAGCGGGATACTCTACAGGCTGACTCCTGGAGGCCTGAAGGGGAAATTTCTCCAGGATCGGAGGGACGGCGGTTGTCTGTGTCTGCCCAACTCTTAAACTTAAACATTGACTGCGCTCGGAGAAGTCTATATGACAACGCTTTCGGACAGGAGTTCGATTCTCCTCATCTCCACCACATATTCGGTCGAAGTCGAAAACTTTGACCATAGCATAAGGGCCCTAACCACTGATGGTTAGGGCCTTTTCGAATGCTTTCGAATAGGGCGAAAAAGAAAATAACGGTATTTCGGTGGAAATGTTAGATACGGTGAAAATAAGCGATAATAATAGAAAAGAGACCTAGATGATTATTAGAGTTTTTTCTCAATAACAGGAGTGCTTTTAAAATGTTAGAAATTGTGAAAACAATTAAGAAGTTAGGTTTTTACTATTTTCTATAAGATATGTTTCTATTTGGTTTTGGATAGCTTGTCGCACAGAGGCATAAGCTCTTCTATTTTGGCAACAATGCGGTGCTGTTCGGAAAGTGTGGGAGAAGGAAAAAGCATTGGGTTGGCATTTTTATTGACCATTTAAACTTGAATAGGGAGATGGTTTTGATGTTATAATATATAAAAATAAGATGATGCTTCTGCGTTATTATGAGTAATGTAACAATTGATGTGAATTGTAAAACATAAAATTGGAGGTTATATAAATGATGAATAATAAAATCAGATTAATTTTATATAGCCTGAATTTTAAAATGTGTACCATGATATTATGCTTGATGATGGTATTATTTTGTACATCGTTTCTAATGGGATGTAAAAATCAAGCATCATATGAAGCAGGTACGGAGAAACAACTGGATTATGAATCTAGGAAAGATGATGAGACCTTTGCTGATTACTTGAAAGTGTGTCAAAGAGAATATAATGAGGGCCTACAGCAAATTCAGGAAATTGATTTTGAACATCCTGACAAAGCAAAAACGAGAGGCTTGTCATCTAAATTTGCCTTAGCAACATACGTTAATTTCATGAATAAATCTTTTTTTGATAAAACGGCTAAGTATGAGCAGGTGGTTGCGGCTTGTCCAAATGCCACTGAACTATATTCTGTCTCTGTGTGTTTAGAAAAAATAGCAGAAGTTGGTTCAGTGGAAGAAGCATTATTGCGCTATGATATCATATACAAACAGGCAATAATAATTCCGGAACATTATGATGGAATTTTAAAGGACAAAATTATTATGTTAAGAAATCACATTATAGAAGTGTATGAAAATGACACAAAACCAAATCTTCAGGGCCAAGAGCTGGAGGGCAAAGTTAAAGCAGAAAAAGCCACTAATTATCGTTATGAAAATGATTATGAGAATGAAGATGATAAAGAAAACTGTGATAATAGCTATATCGCTGATTCTTATTCTTATGAAAGGGTAAAAAACAGTAAAAAGATATCGGATCAAAAAAGTGAGAAATCTGAGAATGAAAATAAATTATTAAAATATTATATTATTTATAAAATGATGCATCCTTAAAAAAGCTTTGCTATAGTGCGGCTATACAGAGTATTATTTTGTATATTTTAGCCATAACTGAGTTTAATATCCCAGTTTGTTGGCTATCTTTTCGCATTATGCTATACTTAACATAAGAACAAAAGTTCACTATTTTCGTTTTCCCCTGTTTAAGGTGCTTTGAGGGATATGATATCATGTGTACATTGTCGATAAATATACCTGATGAGCTTGCGGTATTTTTGCGAAAGAGAGGTGGGGATTATGATGTATCCTTTTATGACCTTGGAAGATAATACAGAGATTGTTCATTCTGAAATGTTGCCTGATAACAGAGTAAAGGTCTACGTGGAAAAGCCTGACGCGAAGGATTGTTTCCATGATATGACCTGTTATTTGCCGAGTTACGAGATAGAAAGCGTAAATGGATTTTCTGAAGAAGAAGTTGCCGAGTATATGGAAATAATCCGCTCTACGGCTCATCTTATTATTGAGTTTTCTCAGGAGGGTGGTTTTTCTAATGCCTCAGGTCTTTAAGATTGGCCCATACTGGATTTATTTTTGGGCTGATGAAAGTAAGCCTTTGGAGCCAATACATGTCCATGTATCGGAGGGAAATCCTACTCCAAATGCAACTAAGATATGGATAACAAGCACTGGCAAATGCTTATTGTGTCATAATAAAGCTCGTATTCCAGATAAGGCTTTACGAAATGTTATGAGGATAATTGAGGCGAGAGCTGATAGCGTGGTAAAGAAGTGGAGAACCTTTTTCGGAGAAGTGAAATATTATTGCTGAAATACTAATTTGATTATTCAGTTTGTCAGACAGGGATGACTTGGAAATACCAAAACTTATTGTTAGTAATTATTAACAATAAGTAACTAAGGTGATGTATGAATCATCTCCACCATCAATTAGGGCGAAAACGCAAAAATCGCCTGCTATAAAGAAGGCCAGGACCATTTCTAGAGTGGTTCTGGCCTTTTTGTTTGTCTGTTATTGGCACAGTCTTTTGTGTGCTAAAGGGGATTTCGTTGAATTTTTGCATTCTATGAATGGGGATTCGCACGGGAAATCAGTTTACTTGAATGGGGATTCGCGTTATAATCTTTTCAAAGAGGTGAAATAACATGAAAGAAACTGTCTTTCAAAGAAAAATATATAATGAAATGCTCGAGTGGAAAAGAAAACGCAGTGATAAATATGCTCTTTTGATAAA
>NZ_JAILFV010000056.1 GCF_024697385.1 Anaerovibrio sp. | reverse complement strand
CACTGATAGTACATATATCCTCAAAAAACTGATAGCATTCCTCCAGGGATTCCAATTTTAATACGGCTTCGCAAAGCTGATCATTCAATTCATCCTTTAGCTTGGGATTTACCATAAATACACCACCTGTATAAAAATCCTGACATTTACTTTCATTCTTTTACGCTTTACTTTGTGAAAATCCAAGGATATTATATCACATAAATCCGGGCAAAACCATACCTACCCCTAAGTATCCGTAATATTTTGGAAATGCTCCCTGTACTGCAGCTCCAATATCGGTAGCACATAGTCAAGCTCCACTTTGTTTTCCATGGTTTCCAGGGCCGCCCTGCGGGCGTCCAGCAGGATATCTATATCCTGCAGTACATCGGCAATTTTCAGATCCGGCAGGCCATGCTGCATGGAGCCAAAAAACTGCCCCGGACCACGAAGCTTCAGGTCTTCCTCTGCCAGCACAAAGCCATCGGCCGTATTTTCCATTATCTGCATTCTCTCAATGGCGACCTCAGATCTGCCATCAGCCACCAGCACACAGTATGAACTGTATTCACCACGACCAATTCGTCCCCGTAGCTGATGAAGCTGTGCCAATCCGAACTGCTGGGCATTCTCTATGACCATCATGCTGGCATTGGGCACATTGACCCCGACCTCGATTACCGTTGTTGCCACCAGCAGGCGTATCCGCCCCTCATAGAAATCCTGCATTATATCTTCTTTTTCCTTCTGCTTCAGCTTGCCATGGACAAGGCCGCAGCTAACATCCCGGAAAATTCCATGAGTCAGCTCATCATACACTGCCTCCGCCGACATCAGGCTGCTTTCCTCATTGTCGGCAATCAAAGGGCATACCACATATCCTTGCCTTCCCCTGCCAATTTCTTCCTTCATGAACTTGTATATCAGTTCCCGCCGGTCAGGCGTCCTCACAAAGGTTCGCACCGGTTTCCGTCCTGGTGGCATCTCGCGAATAATGGAAACATCCAGATCTCCATATACCGTCAGTGTCATGGTGCGGGGAATTGGTGTAGCAGTCATTACCAGTACATCAGGCATCATGGTCCCCTTTTTTTCCAGCTTGGCCCGCTGACTTATGCCAAAGCGGTGCTGCTCATCTGTTACCACCAGTCCCAGCTTGGCAAAGGACACGCCTTCCTGTATCAGTGCATGGGTGCCTATTACTATATCAATTTCATGATTGGCCAGTTGTTCGTATATCTTTTCCCGCTTTGCCTTAGTAAGCCTGCCGGATAAAAGAGCCACCTTGATATTCAGTGGCTCCAGTTGTTTTATAAAGCCCTCATAATGTTGTCGTGCCAGGATTTCCGTAGGGGCCATCAAAGCTCCCTGATAGCCATTTTCGACGGTTTTCACCAGGGCCAGCATTGCAATCACGGTTTTGCCGGAGCCAACATCCCCCTGCACCAGGCGACGCATCGGTACCATGAGCTCCATATCGTTACAGATATCATTCCAGGCCTTGCTCTGGTCACCGGTAAGACTGAAGGGTAATGAAGCCATCAGCTCATTTACCATGTAACCATTTGACCCGTGTCTCACACCCTGTTTTTTATTTTGGGTATGCTTTTTCAGCACCATGAGCCCGCACTGAATCAGATACAGCTCCTCAAAGGCCAGACGCCTCCTGGCCAGCTTCACCATCCCAAAATCCTCGGGAAAATGGATGCCCCTGAAGGCATCACCCCTCGATATCAGCCTGTAACGGCGGACTATATTCTCCGGGATGACCTCAGGAATACACTTTATGGAATCCAGCAGCTGCCGGACAGTCTTACGGAAAAACTTCTGATTGAGTGCTTCGGTGGTTGGATATACCGGGAGAATTGCCAGCTGGCCATCAATATTGTCCTTATCCTCCATTATCTCAAAGGAAGACATCTGACTCATGGCATATTGTCCCTGACCGCCATAGGCATATTCCACCTTGCCGGTAGCAAACAATGTCTTGCCAGGCTTTAGCTTTGGCTTTAAAAACTTCTGGTTGAACCAGGTCACCTGTAAAAAACCTGTTCCGTCACTCACCATGGCCGTTAATATCGACATCCGCCTACGGGCAGCATGTCTTTCCTGCAGGGCCGTAATAACCCCGGCAATAGTAGCCTTTTCCCCTGGTACCAGGTCGGCAATAGCCGTAACACTGCTTTGATCCTCATAAGCCCTTGGAAAATGAGTGAGCAAATCATATATCCTGCATATCCCCAGCTTCTTCAGGAGCTGTGCCTTCTTGGGCCCTATTCCCTTTAAAAATTGAATGTCCTTATCCAGCTCCATCCCATACCTCACCAATAAAAAAACTCGTCCCACACCAAAAGTGATTACCTCCATTTGCCGGAGATAACCACCCCTGAAGTAATCTTATGATTTACCTCACACCCACCTGCAGGGGCGGAGGTCATGTACTGCCTTTTTATTGCTTGCCGCCAATATATAGCCCCAAAGCTACAAATATTGCTGCCAGAACAATTACAATGGTGACAAACATTATGCCCAGCTTGGCCAGGTTCCCAGGTTCACTGATAAATTCTACAGTTTCCCTTTTTAGTCTCTCTATCAGGGATTCCTGAGGACTTTCCTCTGCTGATTCCTCCTGAACCTCATCTGCAGCACTATTGTCGTCAGTGGCTTCAGTATTTTCATCCTCCTGCTCCACTATCTCAACGACCTTAAAAATCTCACCGGCTCCGGCTGTTACCTGCCCGGCACTAGGCTTAATTTCATTTTTATCGTCCATTTCACTTATCAGCACAACAGGCGTAATGGTATTAAAGCCCTTTTCCTTTAATGCCTCCAAATTGTACTCAGCTACCAGGTCTCCGGCCTGAACCCGCTGGCCATCCTTTACATGGATAGTAGTAGTCTCCCTGGTCACATCATGTGCTTCCAGTCCCACATGTACCAGGATATTCAATCCGGTATCAGTCTGAAAGCCAATGGCATGCTTGGCTTCCGCTATGGCAGATATAAATCCATTGACCGGACTGAAAAGCAATCCCTCATCAGGAATAATGGCCACACCGTCTCCCAAGGTTTTTTCAGAAAAAGTCTTATCAGGCACCTCTGTCAAAGCTATAACCTTTCCGGACATCGGCGCATATATTGACAACTCTCTAATGTTTTGTGACATTATTAATCATCCCTTTTTTATTTTATCTTGCCTACATGGGCAGCATAAACAACAAATTCTTCCTTGCCATCGAGTCCCAGCTCTTTATTGAGCTCCACATCATTGAAGTGTCCAACAGCACAGCAGCCTATATTCTGGGTATAGCTTGCCAGATAAAGATTCTGGCAGACATGTCCTGCATCCAAAAAAATGTATTGCAGAGACCTGGCCCCAAAGGCATAATCCATACGGTCCAGTACTGCAGTCCACATAAAGGTAACAGCACTGGCATCGTACATGTTCATCTTATTAAATCCCGGCCGCAATCTTGCCTTGACACCATCCTCAGTATCAACAGGCAGTAATGCGTGCTCAAATGCTAAAAATCTGTACAGCCCCGGGGGAAGCTCCTCCACCTTGTCGATATACAGATATGTTTCCAGGGCATTTCGGCCACCGGCAGAAGGTACAGTCCGCTTGGTTGTGCCGGCAGGAAGCACCATTTTGACCCCCTGGGTACACCAAAGTAGAAACGACAGTTCCTTCATGGTCAGCGGTCTGTCACAGTACTCTCTGACTGTGGAACGAAGCTCCATCAACTCCAGGAAGCTGATTTCCCTGTCCTCCAAAAAATCAGGCTCCGGCAACATAATCAGCTTTGATCCCTTTGGATATGGCTTTTGTGGTATGGGTACCGGTTCATGATTCATCTTGCGGGTGTCCAGGTTGTTTTTCACCAGGGCAGCTTCCCGCAATTCATTGAATAAATCCTTATACATGAATAAATATCCAGCCTTTCAAACATCTTTGATTCTATAAAGTGCATAATAAATGCCCAGACCTTAGCATAACATTATAGTTATATTATATACCAAAGACCGGGCATTTCAAATACATATCAGATTATCAATCTACCGGACGAATACCTGTCTTACCCGTGAAATGATGGTAGTTACCACCATTATGCCGATTAAATAGTTCACAGAATATTTCCTCAGGTTTTATATTGTGGTACGCCAGAAGCACAAGACAGTGGTACCACAAATCGCCCATTTCATAAATGATTTCATTTTTATCATTGTTTTTGGAGGCAATAACAGTCTCCACTGCTTCCTCCCCAACCTTCTTCAAAATCTTGTCCTGGCCCTTTTCAAAAAGGTAATTTGTATAGGAGCCTTCCCTTGGATTCAGCTGACGGTCCTTGATAACATCATAGAGCTCATTTAGTATATTGGCCAGCTTGTTGTCCTCGTCCTGCTCAATCACCGCCAGGGCCTTGTCGTTTTTCAAAAGCCTGCGGCCACTGAAGCAGGAATACGTACCTGTATGACAGGCCCCGCTGCCCTTCTGATGAACTATTACCAGCAGGGTGTCACCATCACAATCATAAAACAGGTCCTTTACCTCCTGTATATTGCCGGAGGTTGCGCCCTTGTTCCAAAGGCCCTTGCGGCTGCGGCTCCAAAACCAGGTAGTCCGCGTCTCTATGGTCTTCTGGAGAGATTCGGCATTCATATATGCCATCATCAACACCTGACCATTTTCCTCCTGAACAATGGCTGGCACAAGGCCCTTTTCATCAAAGTTAATCATCGAAATATCTATCATAGTGTTTCCCCCCATTTCAATACATGCCAATTCTTCACAGAAAAGCATATATCATAATCTTACTTCAATACCTCTGGATTTTAGATAATCCTTGACCTGCCGGACAGTAAACTGCCCGTAATGAAATACCGATGCCGCCAATACGGCATCTGCCTTTCCCTGGGAAAGGACATCGTAAAAATGCTCCAGCTTTCCGGCACCACCGGAAGCAATTACCGGTACATCCACCGCCTCGGATACTGCCCTGGTAAGTGGAATATCATAGCCATCCTTGGTGCCATCTGCATCCATGCTGGTAAGCAGTATTTCACCGGCCCCAAGCTCAGTTCCTCTTTTTACCCAGTCAAGAACATCTATACCGGTAGGAGTACGGCCTCCATTGACATACACTTCCCACTTGTCTTCACCGGCTTTCCTGGCATCCACAGCCAAAACGATGCACTGGCGGCCAAATATATCAGCTCCCTGCTTTATTATATCAGGATTTTTGACAGCTGCGGTATTTAAAGATATTTTATCAGCCCCGGCCTTCAGCATTTTTCGCATATCCTCAGTGGTTCTGATGCCCCCACCAATTGTAAAAGGTATAAACACCTTGGAGGCACAGTCCCTGGCCACCTGCACAATGGTGTCCCTCTGTTCATTTGAAGCCGTGATATCCAAAAAAATCAGTTCATCACACCGTTCCACATCGTAACGGTGGGCCAGCTCCACCGGATCACCTGCATCACGAAGGCCAACAAAGTTGGTCCCCTTCACCACGCGACCATTCTTTACATCCAGACAGGGAATAATCCTTTTTGTATACATATCCTAGGCCCCCTTAGACGCGACTTTGACAGCCTCCGCCAAATCAAGGGTTCCTGTGTATATGGATTTACCCACAATAACCCCTTCTATACCATCCTTTTCATAAGGCAGCAGTGCTTTAATATCTTCAATGGATTTAACACCACCTGAGGCCACCACCTTGATACCGCTCTTTCGTGCCAGCTCTGCCGTTGCCTCCACATTGACTCCCTCCAGGGTGCCATCCCTGGATATATCAGTATAAATAATAGTACGGACACCGGCCCTGGCCATCTCTCCGGCCAAGACCACGGCGCTCACATTGCCTGAGGCCTCCCAGCCATCCACAGCCACTATACCATCCTTGGCATCAATGCCTACAACAATCCTTTCACCGTATTTGGCACAGGCCTCTTTTACCAGCTCAGGATTCCTGGCGGCAACAGAGCCCAAAATAACCCTCCGGACTCCCATCCCCAGGACTTCATCGATATTCTCCATGGTACGGATGCCTCCGCCCAGCTCCACGGGAATATTCACCCGGTCAATTATTTTTTTTACTACTTCCAAATTGATGGATTTACCGGCTCTGGCTCCATCCAGATCCACCAGATGCAGGAATTCGCCCCCAAGGCCTTCCCACTTGGCCGCCATTTCCTCCGGCTCACCAAAAACAGTTTCCTGGGAAAAATCCCCCTTATACAGGCGGACCGCCTTACCTCCACGAATATCTATAGCAGGAAAAATCAGCATTCAGTCACACTTCCAGTCAATAAAGTTTTTTATCACCATCAGCCCCACATCACCGGATTTCTCTGGATGAAACTGGGTTGCCATAACATTGTCCTTGTATACGGCGGCCGTGAGTTGTTCACCATATTCCACAGTAGCAGCAATAATGGATTCATCATCAGGCACAGCGTGGTAGCTGTGAACGAAATAAAAAAATGGATTTGCAGGCAGTCCCTCAAAAAAAGGAAGACCGTCTTGGGCAAACTCCACAGAATTCCAGCCCATATGAGGCACCTTCAGTCCAGGTGCATGAATTTTCCTGACCTTGCCCTTAAAAACCCCCAAGCCCTTTGCATCCGGGGATTCCTCACTGCCCTCAAAGAGTATCTGCAATCCTACACAAATCCCAAAGAGAGGAGTTCCGGCAGCTATCCTGTCCATAACTGCAGGACACAATCCTGAAGCCTGAAAATTATCCATACAGGCGCCGAAATCTCCAACCCCCGGCAGTACAAGCTTGTCTGCCTTTTCAATCAATGACCTGTCATCGGTCACCATAACATCGTCTGTATATTGGGAAAAGGCCTTTTCCACACTGAAAAGGTTGCCTACCCCATAATCAATTATAGCAATCATGAAGCTCCCTCCCCATCAAAGAACGCCCTTTGTTGAAGGGATTTCCTCCGCTGTTTCAGCATCAATTTTCACTGCCGCCCGCAGGGCACGGCCCAGTGCCTTGAAAATTCCCTCTACCCGGTGATGGGAATTGCTGCCATACATCACCTTGACATGGAGGGTAATTCCCGCGTTAAAGGCAAAGGCCCGAAGGAATTCCTCTGTCAGTTCTGTATCATATGTCCCGATCATCGGCGCCATAGGACCACCGGCATCATAAGCCAAAAAGGCCCTGCCACTTATATCAAGGGAAACCATCACCAGGGACTCATCCATAGGAACGAACACCGTACCATATCTGGTGATTCCCCTCTTGTCTCCCAAAGCCTGTTTAAATGCCTCTCCCAAAGCGATACCAATATCCTCCACGGTGTGGTGGCCATCCACATGAATATCCCCATTGCAGCCTACCACAAGGTCCATACGACCGTGACTGGCAAACAGGGTAAGCATATGATCAAAAAATCCTATACCGGTATCAATATCTGAAACCCCCTTGCCATCCAGGCTGATGGTAAGATCAATGGATGTTTCCTTGGTTTCACGAATAACCTTTCCAGTACGCATA
>NZ_JAILFV010000202.1 GCF_024697385.1 Anaerovibrio sp. | reverse complement strand
GGAAATTATTCCTCTGGATATACAGCGCAGCATTACTATTCATCAATTTCATGTGTCCCTGGGCTACGGCATAATAATTTTATGTGGCATCCATTGGGGACTACATTGGAAGGGATGGCTAGGACAATGGAAGAAGGGGCTGAATATTGATAAATCAGTCTGGATTCGTCCATGGTATAAATATTGTCTGGTGGCAATAATCATCATCGTTGGAATTTACAGTTCCATCATAAATCAGGTAGGTAATCGGCTTTTGATGAAGCATATTTTTGCTACGGCGGCCACCTCATTACCAGGAGGAGCCTATGCCATATTGCTGGCCTGTTTGCTGGGATTGTATGTTTTGGTTGGAATTATTATAAATAATTTGTTTATATTGAATGGAGGAAGAAGTAATGATAGTTAGTAATGAAACCACTTCAGGCAATGAAACACTGGAAAATATTATGGCTACCAGCCTATTCCCGGTAGGGGGCAAAAATGTAAATTATGCTCAGTATTTTGATGGTACCAGCTATTTAAATATGCTGTCCATGGATCAAGTCATTATTGGTAATGTTACCTTTGAGCCAGGCTGTCGCAACCATTGGCACATCCACCATGCAGATAAGGGCGGCGGACAAATGCTGCTCGTTACTGCTGGTCGCGGCTATTATCAGGAATGGGGTAAGGCTCCTCAGGAGCTTAAGCCAGGGGATGTGGTGCATATTCCTGCGAATGTAAAGCATTGGCATGGTGCTGCTCCAAACTCGGCCTTCCAGCATTTGGCTATAGAAGTACCAGGGGAAAATACCTCCAGTGAATGGTGCGAAGCTGTAGATGTAGCTGAAGCAATGCGGAAAGTTATTGCAGGATTAAAGTAAAATTTTAAATATACTCGGGCAGGTAATGGCCGCCTATCGCAAAAGTACTTCGCTAAAACGATTTTTTACAATAATTAAATAGCGATAAAAATTATAACGAGCTTTAAGATGTCCCTCACCTCTTTAGGTGGGGGAAAACAAACTACAACAGCTGGCGAGCATATCTCTCAGCTCGTTGAAACGCTAATTGGAAGATTTTTCTTCTAAAGAAGAAAAATTTGAACAATGGCGTTATAACTGTTTTATGCTGTTACTGATTATTTTTCTGGTTTCGCAAATATTTTTCATGTTGTTTCTATTAACCCCTGTGAGCCATTGATTCATGGGGGTTTAGTTGTATCGGGCTTTAATTGAAAAATAAATGTCAACATGATAAACTTGTTTTTAGAGTTTTTGATTGCCATTTAATTAGGAGGAGTTATGATGGGGATTAAAAAATTAGTTGGCGTTATAGCCTTGGCCTCCATGATTTCAGGCACACCTGCCATGGCAGCCGAAAATACGGCTGAGGAAATTATTCCTATGGTCAATGATGGAACCAGGATTGTTATAAATTTGGCAAGCAGAGGCTTGTATTTGCTGGAAAAGGGCGTAAAGACAGCCTTGTATCCTATTGCCTGTGGTAAGCCATCAACCAAAACTCCGGTGGGCTACTATAAAATCAGTGAGAAGACGGTTAATCCCATATGGGTTGATCCTCATGACAGCAGCAATGTGGTCTATTCCGGGGAGGATAATCCGCTGGGATATAGGTGGATTGGCCTGAAGGGGTATTATGGTATTCACGGAACTAATAATCCGGCAAGTATCGGCACATATGCTTCCTTGGGATGTATCAGAATGTTTGAAGCGGATGTGGAGGCCTTATATGACAAGGTGGCTGTTGGGACTCCTGTAGATGTGTTTTATAATCGTGTTGTCGTGGAGAAATCTCCTGAGGATACAGTAGTGTATTACATTTATCCTGATGCGTATGGGATTCAGCCACTAAATGTTGAACAGGTAAATGAATGGCTTCGTGGATACGGTGTTCAATGCTTTGAAAGTGATGCTGACATTGCCGAAAAAATCAATGCCTCAGATGGACAGCCTACCTATATTGCCAAATCCTATAACCTGATATTGAATGGGCAGACAATAGACTGGAAGGCCGTTGAGCAGGATGGAATTTTTTATTTGCCGGTGCTTCAGATGGCCGATGCCTTGGGGCAGCCTATATATTATGAGCGGGAAACATCCATAGTCAGAACGGGGTATGGGATGGCATCAGTCAATACCTTTAAGAATGTGTTGTATATCAATGCCGATGATGTGGAGGTGTTGTTTCATATTCGAGGGGGTAAACAGGATAATATTTCAATGAAATATGATTCATACTAAAATTTGGCGTTGGACGGAAAAGCGTTGGTTTTTTTGTGAAGTTTTTTAAGGTAGTATGGATTACCTTTTATTTGTATGTAATGATTTATTTTTGTTTATTTGACTGGAATGCTGCGCAGATTCATTACTTCTGCAGAATAAATGCAGTTTAACTATTTCGGAGGTATGGTTTTGAAGAAAAGGTTT
Organism: Anaerovibrio sp.; assembly: GCF_024697385.1. Classification (GTDB taxonomy): domain Bacteria; phylum Bacillota; class Negativicutes; order Selenomonadales; family Selenomonadaceae; genus Anaerovibrio. The sequence goes on along the minus strand of NZ_JAILFV010000202.1, from coordinate 12,697 downwards.
ATTATTTTGGATGGAAGCAGTCTGTTATACAGGGCATTTTATGCTTTGCCACTGTTGGAGGCCGCATCAGGGGAATTTACCAATGCCATTTACGGATTTTCAAATATGCTGGTAAAGCTGATAACGGAGTGGAAGCCTGATACTTTGGTAATAGCATTTGATAAGGGAAAGAAAACCTTCCGCAATGATTTATACAATGAATATAAGGGAACCAGAAAACCTACACCACCGGAACTTTTAAGTCAAATCCCCATTTTGCACGAGATGGCTGAGGCCTGGGGGATTTCTCTTATTGAAATGGCCGGCTATGAAGCTGATGACATTATTGGCACTTTGGCAAATAAGGCTGTTGATAACGGTTTTGAGGCCTTTGTGGTTACGGGTGACAGGGATGCCCTGCAGCTGGTTCGGGATGATCTTAAGGTGCTGTATACCAAAAAAGGGATATCTGAACTTACTGTTTATGATGTTGATACATTCCGCCAGGAATACGGCCTTGATCCAATTCAGCTCATTGACATGAAGGGCCTGATGGGTGATACCTCAGATAATATACCCGGGGTTCCGGGAGTTGGCCCCAAGACGGCTGCAAAGCTGCTGGCTGCTTATGGGACAGTAGAAGAAGTGCTGCTTCATATAGAGGAGATATCCGGGAAAAAGCTGCAGGAAAACATTAGGGAAAATCAGCAGCTTGCTGTCCTTTCCAAGAAGCTTGCCACTATATGTACCGATGTTCCGGTGGAATTTGACGGGGATAAGTTCAGAATCAATGTTGATGGTAACAGACTTACAAGATTCTATACAAGGTATAATATAAAATCCATGCTTAGGGCGATTCAGCCTTTTATTTCAGGGAAGAATAGTACGCAGCAGAGCGATGAAATGAACATCCCGGAATGCGTGGTTGTTTCTTCCCTGGATAAGGCCAGAGAGGTGGCAGAGGAATGCGCAAAGGCCGGTGAATTATGTGCTGTGGCCTGTTTCTCAGGCAAGGTTCCCCATGTGCGGTTAAAGGGAATAGGGCTTAGGGTTTCCGGAAAACGCTATTATATTGAAGTGGGAATTGATAATGAATCCGATATAGGCTCACTTTTTTCTGACTCAAATGCAGATGCCGGTGCAATGCTTGATATTATCAGGGCTGTCCTGGCCAATCCGAAAACGGTTAAATACATTCACGGGGCAAAGAACTATTATCATGGTGACCTGGAGCTTAGTGGTGACATATACGATATGGAACTTATTGGGTATCTGTTGAATCCTGTAAGCAGCAAATACGATGTTGCTGAGCTGGCAGGGGTGTATGATGTGCCGGTTACTCCATTGGACAAGGGGGCCCCTGACAGCGAACAATATTCCTGGCAGGCGTATGTACTGGGCTCGGTTTGTACTGAAATGCTTGACAGGGCACGGGAAAAGAACCTGCTGAAGCTGTATGGTGAATTGGAGCTTCCATTGGTAGAGGTCCTGGCTTCCATGGAGAGAAACGGTATATTTGTCAACAGAAAAAATTTACAGGAACAGGCTGTCAAGGTTGGTGGAATTATAGCCAAGCTTGAAGCTGATATCTACGAAGGGGCCGGTGGAAAATTCAACATCAATTCCCCAAAGCAGCTGGGAGAAATACTATTTGAAAAGCTGGGGTTGCCTGTAATCAAGAAAACAAAAACAGGTTATTCCACAAATGCAGAGGTCTTGGAACAGCTGAAGGATGAACATCCTATGGTTGGACTGGTTTTGCAGTACAGGCTGTGGACCAAGCTGAAATCAACCTATCTCGATGGTATAAATCAGCTTATTGACGGGGAAACCGGCAGGGTTCATACTACCTTTAATCAAACTGTTACAGCTACTGGGAGGTTGAGCAGTTCAGATCCAAATCTCCAGAACATACCTGTTCGTACCGAGGAAGGCAAGAAGATAAGACAGCTGTTTGAACCTGGAGAAGGTTACGATTATATATTGTCTGCCGATTATTCCCAGATAGAACTCAGGGTTCTGGCTAATATGTCAGAGGACAGTAATTTTATCAGAGCATTTAATAATGATGAGGATATTCATGCCAGAACCGCAGCAGAGGTATTCGGAATTTCCATCGAGGATGTTACTCCCCAGCTTAGAAGGAGTGCCAAGGCTGTTAATTTTGGAATCGTGTATGGCATCAGTGATTATGGCTTGTCCCAGGATTTGAAAATTTCCCGCAAGGAAGCTGCAGGATATATTGAAAGTTATTTTGAAAAGTGCAGAGGGGTAAAGTCATTTATTGATAGGACTGTAGAAAATGCACATTCCCAGGGCTTTGTTCAGACGGCTTTTGGTCGTAGACGGGATTTACCTGCCATAAACAGCTCCAATTATGTTCAGCGCATGCTGGCTGAACGGATGGCAATGAATACACCTATTCAGGGAACAGCTGCCGATATTATAAAGCTGGCTATGATCAGAGCCTATAACATGCTGAAAAAATCAGGCATGAAGAGCCGTATACTTGTGCAGGTGCATGATGAGCTGGTGCTGGAGGTTACATCTGATGAATTGGATAAGGTAAAGGCCTTGTTAAAGGACACTATGGAAAATGTGGTCAGTCTGAAGGTTCCCTTGTCAATTGATATAAATTTGGGGAAAAATTGGGCAGAAGCCAAATAGATTAATACATAATATACAGAAATGGGGGACCAACCATGCCGGAAATGCCTGAGTTGGAAATTATTAGGCGTTCTTTGGAGCCAAATATAAAAGGTAAGAGGATAATGAATGTTCAGCTGTTATTAAAAAGACAGATTAAATGGCCTTCACCCGAGGATTTTATTGCAAGATTGGCAGGTCATGTAATTACAGGGCTTGACAGACGGGGCAAATATCTTCTGCTCCAAATGGATAACAATGTATCATTGGTTTTTCACCTGCGTATGACCGGACAGGCGTGTTATTTTCCACCAGGAGTGGAGCCTGTAGGCCATGTGCGTATACTTTTTCCCCTGGATGATGGTGGAATTTTTGCTTATGCTGATACCAGGACACTGGGAACAATCTATGCCATGCACAATGATGAGCTGTGGCGAATAAAGGGCTTGGCTGAGTTGGGACCCGAGCCTCTTTCAGATGATTTTACGGTGGCCTATCTCCGGAGTATCCTGGCCGGTAAAAAAACACGCATAAAGAGTTTTTTGCTGAATCAGGCATATATTGCCGGACTGGGCAATATCTATGTTGACGAAGCACTGTTTTTATCCGGAATACACCCAATGCGTACAGCGGGTTCTGTCACACCTGAAGAGGCGGAAAAACTGTATATAAACATAAATAAGGTAATAAGTGATGGAATAAATGATGGTGGTACAACCTTCCGGGACTATCGTGATGGCAATGGTGAAAAGGGAAGTCATCAGCAAAATCTGTTTGCCTATGGCCGTGACGGGAAACCCTGCCGTAAATGTGGTACCATAATGGAAAAAATCCGTGTTGGTGGCAGAGGTACTCATTTTTGTCCATCCTGCCAACAGCTGAATAAAGGGTAATACTGATGAAGATTATTGGTTTGACTGGTGGCATTGCCAGTGGCAAAAGCACTGTATCCGGTATAATATCTGAAGCTGGTTATACTGTTATTGACTGTGACAGAATTGCGTGGAAACTGTCAGAGCCGGACAGGGATATCTGGCAGCTATATTATAAACGCTATGGTGACAGTGTTATCAACGAAGACAGGAGCCTCAACAGACAGGCTGTAGCCAAGCGTGTCTTTGGGAATGCTGAGGAATTGCGGCAGATTAACAGCATTGTCCATCCGATTATTGAGCGTGAAATGCTGGCCGGTATAAAAAAAGCTGAGAAAAATGGTGAAAATATTATATTTTTGGATGTACCTTTGCTATTTGAGGCTGGTTTTGCTAAAATGACTGATGAAATATGGCTGGTATATGTCCCTTTTGAAATTCAGCTGAAGAGGCTTATTGAAAGAAACGGCTATGATAAAGATGAAGCCATCAGCAGGATTCATTCCCAAATGGACCTGGATAAGAAAAGGGCTTTGGCAGATATAATAATTAACAATGATGGCGATATTGAATCTCTTCGCCGTCAGGTAATCGAGAAGGTGAACAATGAACAGGGATGAAGTAAGGCTGATGAAACGAAGGGAATACCTGCACAACAAAAAGGTGTTTAAAAGGAAGACATGGAGCTTCGTTATAGGTGTCACAATAATTTTTTCAGCTTTTCTGGCTTTCTTTGTTATGCAGCAGGAAACTGTTCAGAGGACATTTATGTTTCCTTATCATTACAGGGAGCTTGTACAGCAAGGCAGTGAATTGTATGGTGTTGATGAGTACATTGTTGTGGCTGTTATAAAGACTGAAAGCAATTTTAAAAACAATGCAAAATCAAATCATGGTGCTGTTGGCCTGATGCAGCTTATGCCTGAAACAGCATTGTGGATTTCTGAAGAAATGCATGATCATAATTATTCCCCGGAGGAGCTTGATATGCCGGAACGGAACATTCAGTACGGTTCATGGTACCTGGCCCGCCTGCTCAAGGATTTCCACAACAATAAAGTATTAGCGTTGGCGGCGTATAATGCCGGGCGTGGAAATGTGGAGGAATGGATGGAAAAATATGGCTGGGGATACGATTTTTCCACTGTGGAAGCAATTCCTTTCAAGGAAACTGAGCTTTATGTCAAAGGTGTTTTGAGAAATGAAAAAAAATATCGCCAGTTATACCAGAATGAGTAGTGGTTTTGAGTTTTCAGACCACTTCTTTTTTTGCAGGACTCTGATGGTATTCTTTTGAATGTGCTGATTTGATATCGGCATATATTGTTGTTAAAATAATTCTATACATTAAATGATAGTCAGCTTATAGGCGATATCATTTTTTTAGCATAGCTTGATGGTGGTGATATATTGGGAAACAGAAAATTAACCCTGGAGGGTCAGATACAGCAGATGAAGTCTCAGAACATTGGTTTTTCCATTGTAAATGAGGCTGAAGCAATAGAATATCTTTCAAATCATACATATTATTTCCGTTTGAAATTTTATGCCGAGAATTACGAAAAAACCAAGCTGCCTGGTGTTGGTACAAGGTATTTGGATTTGGAATTTGCATATCTTAAAGAATTGTCACTGATGGATTTGTATTATCGGCGGGTGATGTTCAACATAGTCCAGGATATTGAGCATTATGCCAAGATAAGGCTTATCAAATCCGTGACAAAGAATAAGAAAGAGGATGGTTATAATATCGTATCGGAATATCTTACCAGGTACAGGTGGTTTGATAAAGAGCTTTCCCGTCACCAATCAAAATATGCCAAGGGCCTAATTGATAAATACAAGGGGAATTTTGGGGTCTGGAATATCATAGAGATTCAGACTTTTTCACAATTTATTGATTTATATGAACTTTATTTTAAAAAGTATAAACAACAGCATATGCCCCCTGAATACCTTGATGTGGTAAAGGTATTGCGCAACAGTATTGCCCACAATAACTGTCTGATGTTTAATCTCCATAAGGGAAAGATGACAAAGGATGTGGAAGCAGCCGTTGCTATCGCTGAGGAACTGGGATTTGATGAACAGGAAGCCCGTGAGCTTATGTTGGTCTCTTTTCTGAGGGATCTGACCATTACCCTGTATGTTTTTTATAATATTGTTTCCAGTAAAGAGGAAAGGATAGAACAGATGGGTATTCTCAATCGCCTGGTCAATGAAAGATATAATAATCACATAGATTATTTTTCCAATAACAGTGTTATTATGCCGGTGATCAAATACATGCAGAAGCTGGTTGGCATCTTTAACGATAAAGTACAGATTAAAAATATAGGATGAGGTAGCAGAGTATAATGAAAAAAATAGCTATATTGCGTTGCTTGGACACATCAGCGGCATGTGCCGGTACCGGATGTCTTAGGGCATTTAATGAAAAGAGTGAAGGCTTTAAGGGCTATGCTGGCCAGGAGGTACAGCTGGCAGCCATGTGGACCTGCAATGGTTGTGGTGATAATAAGCTGGCGAACCAGGAAGGTATAGAAAAAAAGATAGCAAGAATGGTTAAAAATAATATTTCGGCAGTACATGTTTCCCATTGCACCTGTAAGAAAAATGCAGCCGGTGAAGAGATAAGGTGTCCGGTCATTATTGACATTTGCAGGAAGCTCGAGGTGGCAGGAGTTGCTGTAATAGATGGTACTCATGGACAAAAGGCTACAGGAGAAAGACTGAAATTATCCTGAGCGTAGCTGTGGATGTGGTATTGGTGTTCAGGGGGTTGTCTGAGGTTATTATCTATGGATAGGATTATAATACATGTTGATATGGATGCTTTTTTTGCATCTGTAGAACAACGGGATCATGAAGAATATCGTGGAAAGCCTGTTATTGTAGGCGGCATAGGCGGGAGAGGTGTAGTTTCTACCTGTTCATACGAGGCACGAAGGTTTGGGGTTCATTCCGCCATGCCTATGGCCCGTGCTGTCAAATTATGTCCCCAGGGAATTTTTATCAGGGGAAATTACGCCCTTTATTCTCAGGTATCAGGAGAAATATTTGAAATATTTGATCATTATTCTCCGGTTATCGAGCCATTGTCAATAGATGAAGCCTTTTTGGATATCACAGGGATGGAAAGGCTGATGGACAGTCCCGGGGAATATGCTGAAAGACTCAAAAAGGAGATAAAGGATAAGACAGGACTTGTAGCTTCTGTAGGTATAGCTCCCAATAAATTTCTGGCAAAAATAGCGTCGGATTATGATAAGCCAGATGGATTGACCATTGTTGAGCCGGGAGAGGTTCAGGATTTTTTGGACCCACTGCCTGTGAGCCGTATATGGGGAGTTGGGCATAAAACAGCAATCCTGTTGGACAATTTGCGGATTAAGACAATAAAGGACTTGAGGAAGGCAGATATTCAGCTCCTGGAAAAAACATTGGGGAATAAAATGGCAGTGCATTTGTACCAGCTGGCATCCGGAATTGATGAGAGACCGGTAGCCACCAGGGGACGGGCCAAATCCATTGGCAATGAAATTACTTTTATGGAGGATTTGCAGAGTGCAGAGGATGCCCTGCAGGCCCTGCTGGAGCTGACATGCAAGGTGGGATGGCGGTTGAGACAGGCAGATGTCAAAGCAAGAACCGTGCAGCTAAAGCTCCGGGAAAGCAGTTTTCACACATACACCAGACAAAAACAGCTGTTTGAGCCTTCAAATTACGATAATGATATTTATGAGGCTGTAAGCAGTCTGTTTCATGAATTGAATATCACCAAGGGCATAAGGCTGTTGGGAGTATCCACAACGGGCTTTGGGGAATGTGAGTCAATTTCCTTGTTTGAGGATAAAAAGAAGGATAACTTATACAAAGCTATTGATGATATAAATAACAGGTTTGGTAAAAAGGGAATAACCAGGGGACGACTTGTAACCACCGGAAATAAAAAACTGTGAGAAAAGGCTTGAAAAAGCAAATCCTCACAGTTTTTTATCATGTTAGCTTAAATTTTAATCCCTTACTATTACCGATATTCCATTTGGAATGCAGGTAACGGTAGCATTTTCTCCCTTTATTCGCAGGGCTTCAGCGTATGCTTCCTGCAGGGTAGGGAAATAATGTGCCTTTATGTCTTCAATAAGCTGTTTCTGACTAGGGTCAGCTACAAACAATACAGTATGCTTTCTTAAAATACGGCACCAGATTTGTGCACACCACTGATCCGGAAGGGTTTCAGTCTGTGGAGTGTTGACACATTTCTGGAAAAATTCATCAGCACTGGCCGCATTATGGATAGAATCATAATAGGACTGGCCACCGTGACCGTCAATACAGGTGGCTGCCATTATAATAACGCCACCCTCATTGATTGATGCCTCTGCTGCAGTCATCCCCTTTGGGCATTGATAGGCATTTTGGTCAAGAGGATACCCCCCATTGGTGGTAATTACAATATCTGCAGGTGCCGGTTTAACTGCACAGTATTTTGCCAGGAATTCCGTGCCGGCGAAATGGGCTGTTTCAAAGTTGCCTGCGAAGGCAGCAACAGTCTGTTTGTCTTCGTCAATTACCACATTACAGATAAAAGCCAGCTTGGCCATTTTTGCGGCAGCTACCATATCCTTATGCATCGGATTTCCCTTGAGAATTCCTGTTCTGGCATAAGGAGAGGCAATAAATTCACCGCAGTGGTTGCCCATTACGGTTACTGCATCACATATTCCGGGCAATACACTCTTTCTGCCGCCGGAAAATCCGGCAAAGAAATGTGCCTCAATAAAGCCTTCGGCAACCAAAAGTGAAGCATTGGCTGCAGCCTTGTCAATAATGCAGTCAGGACCTGACGGTAATACTCCTACCTTGATGTTTGACTCAGGATCGTGAGCATTATGAACTATAATGTTGTCCTTAAATTCATCATATAATTTGTCCCCAAGTTTTCCCTTGAGTTCCTCGATGGTTGTAGCTCTATGAAATCCAGTTGCCACCAGCAGGGTAATCTTGATGTCAGGATTACCCCTGCGAAGCTCTTCAATCATTTCAGGCAGGATATCCTTGCTTGGTACGGGCCTGGTATGGTCTGAGATAATAATCGTGCAGTCAGGCTTACCCTTGGCCAGTTCTGAAAGCAGCGGACTGTCTATAGGATTGGTCATGGCCTCGTGAACAATTTCACGCCCGGTTTTGGTACTTTTTAATTCATCAAGTCGTGAGGCCAGAACAACGCTTTCCTTTGGTACATCAAGCTCCAGACTTCCTTCACCGTAGAGGAAACTTACAGTTTTTGTTTCTCGCATAATTTATTTCATCCTTTCGCCGTTAAATAATATTTATTAATTCGTTATAGAGGGGAGAATGTCCTTTTTTGTCAGATAAATTTTCCTTTTAAGATGAAAAAATATTTTTTTATGAAAGGACCAAAATGATATTATCTGGTTTTAGCACCTTTATTACAGGGAGAGGAAGCATTATTGGATTATTTTGATTTGACGCCGACTGATTAATCGGTTAATATTAAATCATGCGTAAGAAAAATGACCATAAAAAAAACCGAATATTGGATGCCACTGTTCGTCTTATGGCTGATAAAGGTATTAATGGTGCGTCAATGTCAATGATAGCCAAGGCTTCTGGCATTCCCCAGGCAACGATATATGTCTATTTTCACAGCAAGGAGGAGCTGCTTAAGGACCTATATCGTTATGTTATCAAAAAGAATTGTGAATTTTTGATGAAGGATTTTGATATCAATGCCACAGTTCAGGAATGTTTTAAAAAATTTTTTTGGCGTATGGTGGAATATTATCGCCTTTATCCTGCAGAGTTTCAGGTATATGAACAATTCATGTCTTCCATGATCAGCAGGGATGTGGGGGTAGAAAATGTCACTGAGCTGTTTGAACCATTGTATGCCTTTGTGATTAGAGGCCAGCGGGAGGGGCTTATAAAAAAAGAGCTTCATCCTATAGTGGTTCTGAGTTATTTTTCTCTTTTGGCTGCAAATATTGAAAAGGGGAAGCTGTTTTGGGGTAACAGTGCAGATGACCTGACTTATCAGATAATATTTGATGCCAGCTGGGATGCGGTCATAGTTCATGACCAAAAATAAACGAAGGGTATGGTATTTTTAAGATGAGGGGAAAGAGATTATTTTTTTTGGATAATTTGAAGATGTTCACTGTTAATTTAATGATAGTATTCCATTTGGCAATGTGCTATATGGCATATGCACCAGAATGGTGGTATGTGGTAGATACAGAACATTCGTCGATTTTTTTTACTGAATTTATTTTGTGGGCTGATATATTTATTATGCCCATAATGTTTTTTGTTGCAGGTTATTTTAGCGTGATGACGCTGAAGAAGCATGGGGATGGAAAGTGGTGGTCCGGGAAGTTAAAGAGGATTGTTCTGCCCTGGGTCATTGGTGCTGCACTTTTTGCGGCGCCAACAACCTATATGATTCTTTTCAGCCGTAATTCTCCCATGGATTATGGGACTTTTTGTAACACACTTTTTTTCTTCAATCCTGAAACCGGAGGCTCAGGTGTGTTGTTTTCCCACGTGCAGTATTGGTATTTAGGTGTTTTGACTGTACTGTACCTGTTGGTTTTCCTTTTTACCAAACTGGATAAAAATATCCTGGAGCAGGTAACACCGTCATTGCCTGGAAATTCCTTGATTGCCGGATTGTTTATCATGTTTTTCTGCAATACCTTTGCAATGAATATATTTACCGGTAACGATGATCTATGGATTCATTTCGGATACTTTTTGGTTATTCAGCCATGTCGCATATTGCTGTATGTCATAGCTATATTTTTGGGTGTTTATGCCTGGAAGCACCAATGGTTTGTTGATGGTGGCTATACACCGTCATGGATTAAATGGACACCAATGCTGATAGTTGTATCCTTTGCTTATCCATTATGGACAGTGTATGGCAGCTTTATTGTCCCATCGCCACATCAGTTTTTGCTGGTTAAGTCCCTCCTGCAGGCTGCTTTGCTGTTGTCAGCAGTATTTGGGCTTTTAGGGGTGTTTAAAAGGTTTTTTGATGGAACAAATCGATTTTGGGGAGAAATGGCAGCAAATTCCTATACAATGTATTACTGCCATATGCAAGTGATTTTCCCGGTGGCATATTTTCTCCTGCCGATAGAATTAACGGCTGTGCCTAAATGGATTCTTGCCAGTGCAATCGGACTTGTGCTGAGTTATGCAGTGAGCAGGGTACTTATCCTGTTGCCATGCTTTTCCGGAAGCAATAAAGCAAAAGTTTCCTGAGAGGATTTTATTCACTTGATTGGAATAAAAACAGAGGTTAGCCTTGACTGATATGTACCCTCCTTCCTGGTTGTCAGGGAAAGGTGGTACAATCATGACTGGCTGACCTCTTTAATTTAAAAGAATAATAATTTGTATAATAGCGTTATTATGAAATATATTGTAAAATAAAAAAAGCACCTGATATTAATCAGTTGCTATTACTTAGTGGTGAAGCAGTTCTCTTAGAGAAAAGACTTCACCAGGATTTTTACCTCGTTCATGGCCATTTTTGGAGCCAATACGCATGGAATGACTGCTGCGATGGTAAACAATCCAATCATTGAAAACAGCATGTTGATGTCTGTCAATGATGTCACCTCCTTTGGAGATCTATTAAAATTTTAACTTTCTTAATATACTTTATTATATGACTATTGTCAAGTATTTTTTGGTGGTGCTTTTATGGATATGGATTATTATGGTGTAGTTTTGGGACGGCTGGTTATATCCTGCATATTGGGTGGTATTATTGGTTATGAGCGTGAATCCAAGAGTAAATCAGCAGGGCTGCGGACAAATGTATTGGTGTGTCTTGGCTCCTGTCTGATTATGATTCTTTCCCAGGATTTATATGCTACCGTCGAAGGAAAAACAAATGCAGATCCTGCCCGGTTAGCTGCTCAGGTTGTCAGTGGTATCGGTTTCTTGGGTGCAGGTGCTATCATGAAGGAGGGGCTGAATGTTACAGGACTCACAACGGCTGCCTGTCTTTGGGTAGTGGCAGGTGTGGGCCTGGCTGTAGGTGCAGGAAACTATCTTGGAGCCATTGCTACCACAGCATTGGTATTTGTCATCCTGGCGGTTTTGGCCCGGATGGATTCCTTCCTGGCAATTGACAAACACCTTCTGCTAAAATTGGAGATTACCAATGACCAGGAAACCATGAACATGATATATGATTCCCTGAAGGATCTGAATATGAAAATCAAATCAGCCAATATGAAAAGCTCTGATTTATCAGAAGTCAGCAACACTGCAGCATTGACATTTGAATTGATTAATACTCATAATGAAAAGGAATCAGTGATATTAAACAGATTATACTCTGTAAATGGTGTAATAACGGTGGAAATTGATTAGTACTCAGCTTGCTGTATAGTACATAAACAAAAGAGTAACGGATGGTGGAAATAATCCTGTACTGTTCATCCGTAATTTTAAAGCCTGGTCTTGAAATGAACCGGGCTTTTATTGTTGTATAAAGAAAACCACGCGATAGTCGCGTGGTTCAGAAAAGCTTTAGCTATGCGTCCTAAAACAGGAAAACTCCTGATGTGTTAGTATTATATCGTGACCTGCCAGTTACGAAATATAACACATCAGGAGGACATACTATGCAAGATGATAGTACGCATGCAAAGAGTTTAGCACATACAAAATGGAACTGCAAGTATCATATAGTATTCGCACCAAAGTATAGAAGAAAAGTATTTTTTGAGGAAAAAAGGTTGGCAATAAGAGACATTTTGCGGACTTTATGCGCATGGAAAGGTGTTGAAATAATAGAGGGAGAAATATGTCCGGATCATGTGCATATCATGGTTAGTATACCCCCGAAATTATCCATATCCAGTTTTATGGGGTACTTAAAAGGAAAAAGCAGTTTAATGATTTTCAAGAAATATGGAAATATGAAATTTGCATATAGAAATAGAGAATTTTGGTGTCGAGGGTATTATGTGGATACAGTTGGCAAAAATACAAAGGCAATCAAGGAGTACATAGCAAATCAGTTAAAGGTAGATAGGGAGAGTGACCAATTAAGTTTGTTTGACCCTAGAGACCCGTTTACGGGTTGCTAATATAAAATGCGTGGCTGGCAGGCCAATTAAAAAGCCCACTTGTGGGCCGCCAATAGAAAAGGG
>NZ_JAILFV010000077.1 GCF_024697385.1 Anaerovibrio sp. | reverse complement strand
CTATTCGTTCCATCAAGGACTGCTGAACATTGATTTTTCCGCGGCTTTTATCAAAACTGTCTGCAGTGACACCCACTATAAGATAATCCCCCAATGCCTTGGCCCTTTCCAAAAGGCGTTTATGGCCATAATGAAGCAAATCATATGTACCATATGTTATTACTTTCACCATCCATATCACCTGCCTCCAAATTTCATATCCTGATCAAATATTCCATAAAATTCTTTTTATTTTCAGTGGCTGTGGTCGTTGGTCTGCCCAAATCATCCCGCGCTCCTATAGCAGATTTAACCTCAATAAATACTAATTTTTCGCAAGCTTTAGCTTCCAGCAATACCATATCCAATGACTCAAAATTGTCAACGCATGCCGTATAACAGTACCCGCAGGCCTTGGCAATACCCACCAGATCAATTTTTGACGCTACAGTGGGCATTCCTCCTACACTTTCATGGGCTTCATTATTTATTACTATATGTACTAAATTATTAGGTGCACTGGCCCCTATCACTGCCATGCTTCCCATATGCATAAGCGTCGCTCCATCGCCATCAATACACCATATTTTTTGATTGGGTTTATTAATAGCTACACCTAAGGCTATACTACTGGAATGCCCCATGGAGCCTACTGTCAAAAAATCCTGTTTATGGCTTTGTCCATTTTCTACCCGCACTTCAAACAGTTCCCGGCTGGCTTTACCAGTAGTGGAAATAATAGGATCTTCCCCGGATATATTCACGATGTGCCTGATAATATCTTCCCTGCACATAACATTATTATTAACATAGTTGGCCTCGCCATCATAGGAAAGCCCGCCCTTACCGATAATGAATGCAACACTCTTACCTTTAGAAAGGTTATCCCTAAACTTATTCATCACATCAGATACTTCTTCAGTCAAAGTGTCCTTGCTGATCACAAATGACTCAATATCCATATCTTCAAGGAGTTTAACCGTTACCTTCCCCTGATAGATATGCTGTGGCTCATCATGAATACCTGGCTCACCACGCCACCCTACAACGAATATTACAGGAATGCCATATACATTATCATTTAATAATGACGCTACAGGATTTATAATATTCCCTTCCCCGCTGTTTTGCATATATACCACCGGCACCTTGCCAGTAGCCAGATAATACCCCGCTGCCAAGGCAGTGCAGTTTCCCTCATTAGCAGCAATTATATGATGTTTGGGATCAATACCATATTTTGTCATTAAATAATTGCATAAAGATTTTAATTGAGAATCAGGAACTCCAGTATAAAATTCTGCATTTATTATTTTAATGAAATCTTCAACCCTCATAATATATTCTCCATATTAGATATCGTCAGGAATCAGTCTGATAATTTCCTTAAATGACATGCAAATATCATCACATTCCATAGCCCTGTGGTTTTTAAGTATTGTAGACGCTGCATTCTGCATGGCCGGGAAGCCCGCCCTGGTCAACTGATTAGCGTAAATCACCACATTAATACCACGCTGTTTAAATTCTTCCTCCGTAACACTGTTAAAGGAAGTAGGTACAACTACAACAGGTGTATCCTTGTCCTTTGCTCTAAATTTCTCAACAAAATCAAAGATCTCTGTTGGATCCTTTTTACGGCTATGAATCATAATGGCATCCGCTCCGGCTTCAACAAATGCAAAGGCACGATTTAATGCATCATCCATTCCCTTTTCCAAAATCAAACTTTCAATACGGGCACATATCATAAAATCATTTGTTTTCTGAGCACGCTTTCCAGCCCTGATTTTATTGGAAAAATTTTCTATGGAATCCTGAGTCTGAGGAACTTCATTTCCAAATAAGGAATTTTTCTTTAGACCTTTTTTATCTTCAATAATGACCATGGAAACACCCATTCGTTCCAAGGTTCTCACTGTATACACAAAATGCTCCGTCAATCCGCCGGTATCTCCATCAAATATAATTGGTTTTGTGGTAACCTCCATAATATCATCAATAGTTCTAAATCTTGAGGTCATATCTACCAATTCGATATCCGGCTTGCCCTTGGCCGTAGAATCACATAGTGAGGAGACCCACATGGCATCGAATTGCCTTGCGCCCCCATCCTCTTCCACGATAGTATTCTCAACAATAAGTCCTGTCAGGCCACTATGAGCCTCCATTACTGAAATAGTTCCCTTTATGTCTATGGCTTTACGCAACCTGCCACGACGCATATCTGGCGTAGCCAGCTCTGCTCTTGACCGCTTATCCAGTTCTTTGTAACGACTATCTGATGAATATGGAAATTCAACCAATCTTCCACCATACGCAGCCAAAGCATCTACGACTTCATCACGAATAGGTTTTTGAATTCCTTCCTGCCAATCATCGCCATGAACAACTATATCAGGATGATATTTCAATATATTTGCCTTATAACTGAGACTGTCCTGCTCTACCACCTTATAAACACTGGAAA
Organism: Anaerovibrio sp.; assembly: GCF_024697385.1. GTDB lineage: Bacteria > Bacillota > Negativicutes > Selenomonadales > Selenomonadaceae > Anaerovibrio. The sequence goes on along the minus strand of NZ_JAILFV010000077.1, from coordinate 752 downwards.
TATTTTCAAACAACACCTTGCGTTCACTAAGTGGCAATAAAGGGAATCTCTTATAGCACATTATCGCCTCATCTGTCATTACTCCTATTATAACTTTTCCCAGTCTGGCAGCTTTGCGAATAATTGAAATATGACCACTATGTAGTACATCTGTGGAAAAGCACATATATACCGTCCTGTCCTCCACCTCTTTCAGTTTATAGCTGACAACAGCCAAATCCTCCGGAGTATCGATTTCATTACAAAGCTGGTTCATGACATCGCAGGGAACAATATGACAATTATTTGAAATTTCATTGAAGGCATTTTCAGCATAGCATTTTCTGTTATCTGATTCACAGAAATTGGCTATATTATCCAGCCAGGCCATCCAATCATTTCTGCATAACTTATATAGAGGTTGTGCCGCCATTGCATTATTGAAAAATTCAATACCAATCTTTTCAATATGACCATTTTGTATTACAGCCTTGAAATCCTTATCCGGTAAAGGAAGGGTGGATGATACTACCATACAGCTTGCCTTCATCTGCATAACCTGATCCAAAACTGAATTTTCAAAAACTAAATCCCCATGCATAAGCAGAATATCATCATCAAGATATTCTCTTGCACAATAAATAGAATAAATATAATTTGTATCTTTATATTCCTGATTTTTTACAAAACTGACTTCTATTGGCAGTTCCAATCCTTTAACATAATTAATCAGAATACTGTCAAATAATCCAGTTGTGATAACTACTTCTCTA